>CAIVVG010000155.1 GCA_903909295.1 uncultured Chlamydiae bacterium | reverse complement strand
TTTGCACCGATTCCCTTATGTCCTCGGACAACTACATTCCCCACATTTTCTACGCGCATCAGATTCGTGCTTCCCTGCTTTCCGAAGGGGGAACCCGAAGTGATCACAACGACGTCTCCGAAAGAGATGAGGCCGTGTTTGAGAGCAAATTCACTCGCGGCGGTAAAAGCCGCTTTGGAGTCTTTGCACCCTTCGCAGAGGACGGGAATTACGCCCCAGTTGAAGGCGAGTTGCTGATAGATTTTTTTACTGGGAGTGACGGCAATGATGGGCATTGAAGGGCGGAGGCGCGACACGAGACGCGCTGTTTGTCCGCTAGTGGTGAAAGCAAAGATGGCACTCGCTCCAATGCTGTAGGCGGTTTTGACAGCTGAGAGAGCGACCGCGGAAGAGAGGTCGTGGTAGTCGCGGAGCGCATTTTGGTCGAAGAATTTTTCATAGTTGAAATCGGCCTCCGCCTCGCGGACGATGCTCCGCATGCAGCGGACCGTCTCAACGGGATACTTGCCGATCGCCGTCTCTCCAGAGAGCATCACAGAGGAGGTGCAATCGTAAATCGCATTGGCGACATCGGAGACTTCCGCTCTCGTGGGACGCGGGTTGACGATCATCGATTCGAGCATCTGGGTAGCAGTCACCACCGGTTTACATGCTTGGTAGCACTTGCGGATCATCATTTTTTGCAATCGGGGGACCGAGGCGAGATCGACCTCTACGCCGAGATCGCCCCGCGCGACCATGATCCCATCGGCCACCTGGACGATGCTATCAAAATTTTCCACCCCCTGATGGTTTTCGATTTTGGCTATTACCAGCATGTCGGGCTTTCCCTCTTGAGCCAGCAGCTGTTTGATCGCGAGCACATTGTGCGCAGAGCGGATAAACGAGGCCGCGATCAGATCGACGTCATGCTTGCAGCCGAAGTGCAAATCCCTCACATCTTTCGGAGTCATGGCAGGGAGATGCAGGTGGGCGCCGGGCATATTGACCCCTTTTCCACTCTTGAGGACACCTGGATTGAGGATCTCGATCACAGCGTAATCTGCCCCCTTTTCCACCACCTCTGAGAGGATATACCCATCGTCGAACAGAACCTTGAGTCCCACTGCCATCGAAGCAAATACCTCGACCGGGTGGATGGGGATCTCCCCCGCCTTCCCCTGATCCGGACCGACGAGCCGCACTCGCTGCTTAACCTGGAGGGGCATCGCATCGTTAGCGACTTTCCCCACGCGGATCTCAGGCCCCTTTGTGTCGAGCATGATCGCAAGAGGTTTTTGGGTTTGTTCGCGCGCTTTTTTGAGATTGTTTACATTTTGAATATGCTCATCTTCAGTTCCGTGGCTGAAGTTGAGCCTTGCAACACTCATCCCCGCATGAATCAGTTCCACCATGGTCTCTAAGGAAGCGACAGCAGGGCCGATCGTGCAGACAATTTTCGTGCGAGTGTGCATGACCTCATTCTACAAGAATGAGGTGTTTTAAGTCCGAATGAAAAAAATGGCGGCGGAAAGAATCACGATTGTCATCACCTGCTCGAACCGAGTGAGAGAGCCTGTTTCTCCCGTGTCATCCATGTCTGCTTGACGGGGAGCTTCGAAGTCATTGGGCTCTGGACGAACTGGGGGAAGGGTAATTGCGGGATAGAGTTTCCGAATCAGATAAGGTTTGGCACGTCCCTGTGCATGGGAAAGCGCTAACCGCTGTATAGAGGAAGGCATAGACTTGAAAAGGCTCTCCAGGGTACTAATATCCCCCCGTTTAGCAGCCTCAATAAACTCAGAATGTTGTGCTTTATTATTAGTTATAGCAGTCATAAATCTCCTTCAAAATCAGAGTTTCCGGCGTACTTAAAGTCGGCGATAACGGGTGGTGTAATAATTCCTACCAATCATATAAGTGCCATTATTATTAATTATAACAATAATTATACCACACAAATTAGTTAAATTAAACAACATTATCCAGCCGCTTATTACACATAACTCAACTGACTTACAGCCAATGAGTAGCGATCAACCTCGCAGAATCTATCAAAAAAAGCGAGATTCTGCAGCTTTTAGACATGCTCCCCTTTTATCCCCGGGGCGGCTATAATCGGGTGCTTATGCAAAATCAGCCGATTGTCTTAAAAGGGGTGCGGGTCCACAACCTCAAGGGGGTCGATTTAACGATCGAGCCGGGGGAGCTGGTGGTCTTCACGGGGGTCTCTGGGTCGGGGAAGTCGTCGCTGGCCTTTGACACGATCTATGTGGAGGGGCAGAGGCGCTATATCGAATCGCTCTCCCACCAGGCGCGCCGTTTTTTAACGGAGCTCCCCCGCCCGGACGCGGACCATATCTCGGGGATCGCTCCGACGATTGCCATTGAGCAAAAGCTCTCAGGCCGCACTCCCCGGTCGACCGTGGGGACGATGACCGGTATTTACGACTGTTTGCGGATTTTGTTTGCCCGGATTGGGGTTCCTCACTGTCCTGTGAGTGGCGAGCCGGTGGCGGCACAGGCGAAAGAAAAAATCACCGCTCAGGTGCTGGCTTTGCCGCCGAAGACAAAGATCTATGTGATCGCTCCCTATGCAAAGGGGAAGAAGGGGGAGTTTAAGGAGGAGTTTTCCGAGCTGATGCGGCGCGGATTCTTAAGGCTGCGGGTCGATGGGGCCTGGGTTGAGGCGGGTGAGGTTGTAGAGCTCGATCCAAAAGTGAGCCATGATGTGGATATCGTGGTCGATAGACTCACTGTGGATGACGTCTCCCGCGTGAAAGAAGCTGTGCACAATGCTCTAGAGCTGGGCAAGGGGTTTTTTAGCGTTTACCTGGTAGACAAAAAGGAAGAGATCCTCTTTTCTCAGTTTGCCCATTCGGTTAAATCGGGCCTCTCTTACGGGCCGCTCGAGCCGCACGACTTTTCCTTCAACCATCCGGCGGGGATGTGCCCTACTTGTCACGGACTGGGAGTTTACTCGGAGTTTGACTTAAACAAAATCATTCAGCCGGAGCTGAGCATTGGAGAGGATTGTTGCAAGATTGCGAGCTCGGTTGAGACCGTTCGTTATGGCAACATCTATCGCAACTTGGCGAGGTTGCATAAGTTTGATCTCGGAGCGCCTTGGAATAAGCTCTCTGAAGGGGCCAAAAAGGTCTTTTTATATGGGGTGGAGCAGAAGTGGACGCGGATGCTCTTTACCCACCCAGAAAAGAAAACCCGTTGGTTCGAGTACGTCCGCTGGCCGGGCGTGCTCCATGAGGCGAGAGAGCGTCTCAATAGCGCTAAGAGCGATCTGTACCGCAAGAAGATGGGCGAGCTGATGACCGAGCAGGTGTGCCCGGCTTGTCAGGGATCGAAGATCAAGCCCTACCCGTCGGCGGCGCAGCTCGGGGGCAAAAAAATCCATGAGCTCACGCATCTGTCTCTCAAGGAGGCACTCTCCTTCTTCCAGAAGCTGAAACTGACGTCGGTAGAAGAGCAGATCGGGGGCGAGCTGATCAAAGAGGTGAAAGACCGGCTGCAGTTTTTGCTGAATGTGGGGCTCTCTTACTTATCGTTGGAGCGGACATCGCCGACGCTGAGCGGGGGCGAGGCGCAGCGGGTGCGGCTCGCTTCTCAAATTGGGGCGGGGCTGGTGGGGGCGATCTATATTCTCGACGAGCCGTCGATTGGGCTCCATCCGACCGACCACCACAAGTTGATCGGGACATTGGACAGTTTGCGCAATCAGGGCAACACGATCCTGGTGGTAGAGCACGATGCGGAGACGATTTTTGCCGCCGACCGGGTCGTGGATGTGGGGCCTGGAGCAGGCGTTGATGGAGGGCGTATTTTAGCGCAGCAGACGGTCCAGGAGCTGATGAAAAACCCCGAGTCTCTCACCGGGGGATATTTATCTGGACGGCTCTCTATCGAGATCCCCAAAAAACGGCGCAAAGCGACCGATGCGAAGATCGAAATTGTCAACGCGACGCACAATAACCTGAAAAATCTCTCTGTCTCCATTCCGCTCGGATTGTTCGTCTGTGTGACAGGCGTTTCGGGGTCGGGCAAATCGTCTCTGATCGTCGATACGCTCTATCCAATGCTCCTCAAAGGGGTGCCCCACGTAGATAAAGTGATTGCGGTGGATCAGTCGCCCATCGGCCGGACTCCCCGCTCGAATGCGGCGACCTATATCAAGCTGTTCGATGAGATCC
>CAIVVG010000154.1 GCA_903909295.1 uncultured Chlamydiae bacterium | reverse complement strand
CGACCGCCACTGATCCATGCCATTTTTCTTGCCATCCAATTGATAGAGATGAATCAGCGACTGTCTCACTAACTCTTTGTGCCTCCCAGGCGCTTCTCTCCCACAAGAGACCCTCATCGGAGGGGATGCTCTCTCAGTCTCGATCGCAGCGGCCTCCGTTTTGGCCAAAGTGACCCGAGACCGACTCATGGAGCAGTATCACCACCAATACCCCCAATACGGCTTTGCCAAGCACAAAGGGTATGGCACGGCAGAGCACCTCGCCGCACTCACCGAACATGGCCCCTGCGCCATCCACCGCCGCACCTTTAGAGGGTGTTCTGTAAAAAAATTTTGATCGATATTGCCCCCCATATTTGAAGTCGAAAAGAGGCCAAAATAATCCAAAAACTCGATGAAATATTTTTTATAGAACACCCTCTTAAACCTATTTCGTCCTTGACGAGGAACTCTTCTTAACATAACATAAACCGAAAAGGTTGTTTATGCTCTCCAGTATGACTGGATTTGGACGGGCTGTTGCAGATACCCCGTTTGGAAGGCTTGTCGTAGAAATCCAATCTGTCAATCGCAAATACCTCGAAGTGTCTGTGGCCCTCCCCAGAGAATGGGGCCGATTCGAGCATGAGGTGCGTAAGTGGGTCGGCGAGACATTGGCCCGCGGCTCTATTTCTGTTCGTATCTCGCTGGCCCCCAACGCAAAAGCAGTAGAGAGCTTTCTGCCCGATTTAGAGACCCTTCAAGGGCTCAAAAAAGGGTGGGATCGTCTGGCATCTCAGATCGGTCTCGACACTCGCTCCGTAGATCTCCCTTTCTTGGTCTCCCAGCTCCCCGAAGCGGAAAATCATTCTGCCGATGAGGCGCTCCCCGCACTGCGCCATTCCGTTGAAGAGGCCCTTAAAGCCTTAGTTGAGATGAGGCGAGTAGAGGGAAAAGCGCTCGCCAGAGACCTTCTACAAAGGCTCCAGGTTCTTGAACACGAGCTGACAGAAGTCGACAAACTGGCTCCCACTGTCGTGGCGAAGATGAGGCAAAAACTAGCCGAACGGATGGCTGAGGTGCTCCCTGCAGATACGGCTTTGGACGAGCGGCTTATTCGAGAAGTGGCCCTCTTTGCAGAGCGAGTTGACATCACTGAAGAAATTACCCGTCTCCGCTCCCATTTTTCACAGCTGAAAGGACTGTTGCAAACAAAAGAGGCCTCGGTCGGTCGAAAGATGGATTTTTTAGTCCAGGAGATGGGCCGAGAAATCAATACGATTGGTTCAAAATGCCCTGAGACACGGGTGGTGGAAATGAAAAGTGAACTAGAAAAAATGCGCGAACAAATACAGAACATCGAATGACACAGATACTTGGCGGACTGAAAAAAGGGCTTGCGTTTGTCGTGAGCGCTCCAGCGGGAACGGGAAAGACGACGCTTGTCCGGATGCTCGTGGAGGAATTTTCTTGCGTTGTGGAGAGCGTCTCTCACACCACTCGAAGCCCTAGACCCAATGAAGTGGAGGGGCGCGATTACTTCTTCATCAGCAAGCCTGAATTTGAGAAAAAGATCCAGGCAGGGGAGTTCCTCGAATATGCGGAAGTGTTCGGCAACCTCTACGGCACTTCTAAAAAATTCGTTCTGCAGCAGCAAGAAAAAGGAAAACACGTCGTTCTCGTGATCGATACCCAAGGGGCCCTGCAGCTCATGGAGAAAATGGAGGCCACCTTTATTTTCATTAGCCCTCCCAGTCTAGAAGAGTTAAAGAGCCGCCTCCACCGCCGGAAATCGGAGACCGAAGAGGCCATGGCTCAACGCCTCTCCTGGGCCCAAAAGGAGATTTCACTCGCGGGCCGCTACCATTACCACATCATCAACGACCACCTAAAAATTGCCTACGAGGTGCTTCGCTCCATCCTCATTGCCGAAGAACACAAGACTGGACTTTGACCATTTCTCGCCACCGATCGCCTGGGCTATTTGCCTCGCAGCGAGGGAATTTTATGCAAATGAGTGGAAAAACCCACCTGCATAAAATTCCCTCTACTGCAAGCCAAATATCCAGAGGCGCTCAGCGTCGCTAAATGGACAAAGGCCAGTAAAACCCATTGATATTAAGTCCTTTTTAAGGCATTCTCTCGTATACCCAAAAGGGAGATACAAAATGCACGATTTTCTGACGACAGAGGCTTTGAGAAAGAAGTTTAAAAATAACTTCGATCTCTGCAATTTTTCGATCAATATTGGTCGCAACCTGATTTTAGGTGGAACCCAATCGACCTTGGGCGAGATACTGGTTGAAGTAGAAAAAAAAGCTGAAGAATTATGGCCCAAAAAGTCCTAATTACTTCCGCCCTTCCTTATGCAAATGGGCCGCTCCATTTTGGCCACATTGCGGGGGCGTACCTTCCAGGGGATTGCTATGCCCGCTTCCAACGGCTGATGGGAAGACAGGTGCTCTATATTTGCGGCTCAGATGAGTACGGCGTTGCGATCACGCTCAGTGCCGACCTGGCCAAACGGTCCCCCAAACAGCACGTAGATGAGTTTCACGCCGTTAATAAAGCCCTTTTTGATCGGCTCCATTTCTCTTTTGACCACTACGGAAGGACTACATGCCCTGGCCATGTCCAAATGACCCAATCGTTCTTCGCCGCTCTTGAGAAAAAGGGGCTGATTGAGGAGAAGACAGAAGACCACCTCTATTCCGAAGCAGAAAAGCGGTTTTTAGCCGACCGTTACGTGGTAGGGACCTGTCCGAAATGTGGATTTCAAGAGGCGAGGGGAGACGAGTGTCAGCGGTGCGCAAGCTCTTATGAAGCCACCGATCTCAAAAATCCCCGCTCCAAGCTCACCGGATCGCCTTTGACCCTCAAACCGAGCCTCCACCTCTACTTGCGCTTCGATCGCTTCAAAGAGCAGCTCCAGGAGTGGCTCAAAGGGAAACAGTGGAAAGAGAACGTGGTCCGCTTTGCTGAGAGCTATGTAAACGACCTAAGACCCCGCGCCATTACCCGCGATTCTGATTGGGGGGTTCCTGTTCCCGGATATCCCGGCAAAGTATTTTACGTCTGGTTTGACGCTCCCATTGGCTACATTTCTGCTACGCAAGAGTGGAATAGCGAAAAGTGGAAAGACTACTGGCTCGATCCTAAAACCAAACTCGTCCAATTTATCGGCAAGGACAATATCCCTTTTCACGCCGTCTTTTTCCCCGCGATGTTGATGGGCCAAGACCTCCCCTACAAGCTTCCCGATGAGATCCCGGCCAATGAGTTCCTCCTCTTGGAAGGAAAACAGTTTTCCAAGTCCGATGGTTGGACCATTGATTTAGCCGATTTTTTTCAGCGCTATACCCCCGATCAGGCCCGTTATGCCCTAGCCGCGAATGCGCCCGAGACCGCGGATGCCGAATTTTCCTGGAAAGATTTCCAGATGCGCTGCAATGCAGAGCTTCTGGGTAAACTGGGGAACTTTGTCAATCGCGTCCTCGTCTTGATGAAAGGGACCGTTCCACACGCAGGCCCCCTTACAGAGATAGACCAGCAATTTTTGCAAAAAACCGACCTCCTCATGACCGAAGGAGCCGCTCAATTTGAGACATTCCACCTCCGCAAAGCCAGCCAAACACTGATGGAACTCGCTCAAGCAGGGAACGGCTATTTCGACGCCAAGAAACCTTGGGGCAAAGGAGCCGATCCCAGCACGACGATCAGTTGCTGCATCGAGTGCATTAAAAATCTCGCCCTCCTTGCATCCCCCATCATCCCCGAAACAGCCCAAAAAATCTGGGAAATGCTCGGGTTCACCACCCAGCTGGCCTCCGAGCATTGGGATGCCGTTCGTAAGAAACAAATTCCTCCTGGCAAGGTGTTGCCCCCGCCACAACTCCTCTTTCGCAAGATCGAAGATACAGAAATCGAAGAACAAATCAGTAAACTAGGAAAGAAGATGGCCACCCCCGTCACTCAACCCTCACAAATCACCTTTGCCGACTTTGGAAAAGTGGACCTCCGGGTCGCTGTTGTCCTGGAAGCCGAAAAAGTCCCCAAGGCGAAAAAACTCCTCAAGCTCACTCTCGACCTCGGGACCGAGAAACGGACTGTCGTATCGGGGATTGCGCTCGCCTACGAGCCGGAGCAACTCATTGGCCGCAAGGTGATTTTGGTAGCCAACCTCCTCCCAGCGACCATCATGGGCATTGAGAGCCAAGGGATGATCCTCGCAGCCTCCCACGAGACCGGCCTCGAATTGCCCCGCATCGACCACTTACCCGCCGGCAGTAAAGTCAGCTAAATAAGCCTAATTGCTGATGGTGGCTTGGGGAGCGATAGGTCAACGCCAGCTCCCTCGCCGCCTTTTCGAGCCCAGTGAACCGCTTTTGCACCTGGTCGTTGTGGACGGCGATCGCAATCGCCTTCTTCGTCCCCACTAAGTAAACCTGCCTCTTGCCCCTCGTCACTGCCGTGTAGAGCAAATTGCGGTGCAAAAGCTTGAAATGGGACGTGTGGATAGGCATCACGATGCAAGGGCACTCACTGCCCTGGTACTTGTGGACAGAGGTCGCGTAAGCGAGCATGAGCTCATCTAACTCATTGAACTCATATTCGACGATCTGATCATCAAAAGAGACCGACATCAACTGCTCTTCCTGATCGATCTCCACAATCTTCCCGATATCCCCATTGGAAACACCCTTATCGTAGTTATTGCGGATCTGCATCACCTTGTCCCGGACATGGAATCGATGTCCAGCGCGATGGAGAGGCCTGTCGCTTGGGTTGAGAAGCCCCTGCAGAGCCTCGTTGAGCGCCTCTGAACCAATAGGTCCTCGCTTCATAGGGGAGAGGACCTGGATATCATCGAGTCGATCGAACTGGCGCCTCTCTGGAATCTCCTTAGAGACGAGCTCTAAGATAATCTGCTGAATCGCTTCAGGAGTCTCCGCCTCAATAAAATGGAAATCGCTCCGATCAGAAGTCTCTAGATCGGGAAAATTCCCCTGGTTGATCTGGTGCGCATTCGTGATAATCTTAGATCCCTTGGCCTGCCTAAAAATTTCCGTGAGCCGAGTGACCCCGATCAAATCGGATACGATCAGATCTTTCAGCACCGTTCCAGCCCCCACACTCGGCAATTGGTCGATATCTCCCACAAAAAGGACCCTGGCTCCCGTTGGAATCGCCCGGAGCAAAGAAAAGAGGAGAGACGTATCGATCATGCTCGCCTCGTCGATGATCAGAAGATCGCAATCGAACGGATTCTCCCTGCCCCTCTTAAATCCCCCCGAGCCAAAGTCCATCTCTAAAAGAGCATGGATCGTCAACGCCTTCCTTGCCGTGATCTGCGTCATTCGCTTGGCTGCCCGGCCTGTTGGAGCCGCCAGTAGAATTTTATTCGTCAGCTTCTGCGTCACGGCTAAAATCGCCTTGGTGATCGTGCTCTTTCCCGTTCCAGGACCGCCCGTGATGATATGGACCTTGTCGGTCAAAGCCCGGATGACCGCCATCTTTTGTTGATCGGCAAACTGGATCGACAGCTGCGACTGAGCCCACTCAGCCGCTTTCACTGCATCGATTGGCCGGATCGCCTGCAGCCCCTGAATCAGCCGCAGCAAGTCCTTAGCAATGCCCTGTTCATACGAGTAAAAAACCCCCAGCCAGATCATTCCACATTGCAGTACAATTGCCCTTTTTTCCGCCAAGGCAGCCAGCTCTTTTTCGATCAGAGCCCCCTCTACCTCGAGCGTCTTCTGCGCGATGTCTAGAAAATCGGCCATCGGATAGCACGTATTGCCATCGCCCGCGAGCTCCCAAAGGACAAACTCGATCCCCGCCGCCAGCCGCTCAGGCGACTGTACAGCAAAACCCATTTTCAAAGCCACCGTATCGGCCAACTTGAACCCGATCCCGAAGACATCTCTTGCCAGTTTGTAGGGGTTTTCTTTGACCTTGGCAACGCTCTCATCCCCATACGCCTTAAAAATTCTTTGTGCATAACCAGGGCTTAAGCCATGAGACCTAAGAAAGAGCATCACATCTCGGATCGTCCGCTGCTGCTTCCAGCACTCGATGACCGATTCCACCTTCTTTTCCCCCATACCTGGGATCTCTAAGAGGCGATGGGGCGTCTGATCGATCACCTGGAGCGTCTTCATCCCGAATAAGTCGACAATCTTCTTGGCATGGACAGGCCCGATCCCCTTGATGAGACCCGACTCAAGATATTTTTGGATTCCCACGAGATCGGCCGGAGCGTCTACCTTGTACTCCTGCACATCGAACTGCCGCCCGTGGGAGGGGTGCGTCTTCCAGTTTCCCGAGCAAGTGACCACCTCACCCGGCTGGATCGCCGGCATGTACCCCACGATGACTGTCAACTCTTTTTTCTTCACTTCCTTGAGACGCGCGACGGTGAACCCATTTTCGGGCTGCGTGTAGACAATTGCTTCGATAGAGCCGGTGAGTTGATCCATGTCAGCATGGGAGCATAACAGGTCGTTTATTTTTCTTGCCTCAAAAAATCATCATTTGCTAAACTGGTGCTTTCTTTTGTTCCGGGTTAGCTCAGTGGTAGAGCAGTGGACTGTTAATCCATTGGTCGTTTGTTCGAATCAAACACCCGGAGTTCTTCTCTTCTAAGCACTTACAATCAAAACTTAGCTGCTTTTTTATGCCGCTCAAGTTTCAATGCTCCACTTCTCTCAAAAGTAACGCAGTTTAGATATGTAAACGCCTTGTTTGGACACCTCAAAAGTCCGATAAGCTATAAGTCGTTTCCGATATTCTATTGCGTACTATCGTGTAGCCATAAGAAACATCGTCTTATGTGGTTTTTTAACTGCAACCAGAGAAGAGCAACAATGGCAACAATCAAAGAGCGAAGGGATCAAAATGGCAAACCACGCTTCCAAGCGATCATAAGGCTAAAAGGCCAGCCAACTCAAACGGCAACCTTCGGTAGGATTACCGATGCAAAGAAGTGGATACAGCAAACTGAATCTGCGATTCGTGACGGGAGATATTTTAAAACATCCGCAGCGAAGAGATATACTCTCGCTGAAATGATCGATCGGTACATTCAACTATTTCATCCCCCGAGAGCGAAAGAGGCTCACCTTGTGTGGTGGAAAGAGAGGATAGGCTCTTACTTTCTGTCCGATATCACACCTGCTTTGATTGCCGAAGGTAGAGACTGGCTGCTCAATACTCCGACTGCTAAAGGTGCTAAGAGGGTGTTCTGTAAAAAATATTTCATCGAGTTTTTGGATTATTTTGGCCTCTTTTCGACTTCAAATATGGGGGGCAATATCGACAACAGTATAT
>CAIVVG010000153.1 GCA_903909295.1 uncultured Chlamydiae bacterium | reverse complement strand
TGAGTGAGGCGCTTCTGGACCCTGCCCGTGAGCAAAGCGAGGCTGCCACGATCGCCGATTTTGTGAAGAATGCCTTGAATCACAAAAATCTCGAGGTGGAGGCAAAGAGCTTCGCATCCGACCAATTGCCGGCCATGATCGTCTTGGATGAAAATCAGCGCCGCTTCCGCGACTACATTGCACTGACGCAAGGAAAAAAGGAGTCGGGGTTCGGTTCGAAGAAATTTGTGGTGAATACCAATAGCAAATTGGTGCAGGCGATGGTGCGTTTACAGCACAAACAGCCCGATGTAGCCCAAGAAATCGCCAAAGGGGTTTACGATTTATCGCTCTTAGCTCAGAGGGAACTCGACCCTTCTGAACTGGCTCAAGTGGTTTTTCGACAAACAGAGGTTTTAGAAAAACTCGCCAATTTGCTAGTTTGAGGGAATGGTCCAGTGTTTACTCTTATTTGCTGTCTACTTGACTTGGTATGGCGACCCCACCCAAACGATGGCCATCCATTGGCTCTCAGGAGAGGATGACCATCAAGACCTAGTTACCTTAGAAAAAAAAGAGGTCACGGGGACCCACCGCTCTGTCGAGGAGAAGAATGTACACACCGTCTTGCTCTCCGATTTAAAGCCGGACACAGAGTACACGTTTCGCATTGGGAGCGATCCTCAAGAACACCGCTTCCGAACCGCGCCCTCCGATTTAACGCATCCCCTCCGCTTCATTGTGGGGGGAGATGTCTTTCAAGTGCAAAAGCTCTTTCACCAGATGAATAAAGTGGTAGTCGCGCAAGACCCCCTCTTTGCGGTCATTGGGGGGGATATCGCCTATGCCCTCTTCAATGGACCGATCCGCTCCCATAGAAAGTCGCTGCGCCGCTGGATCTCGTTTCTCGAGGGGTGGAGCGAAGATCTCCGCACTTCCGAGGGGCGCCTCATCCCCTTTCTCCTCGCTGCGGGCAATCACGATATCACGCCCGAGGGGAGCGATCTCTTTTTTAATTTCTTCGCCTTTCCCGAAAAGCGGCTCTACCGAGCCATCGATTTCAGTTCTTATTTGAGTTTGATTCTCCTCGATACAGGGCATTTAGATCCGATCGCAGGCGCTCAGACCGATTGGCTGCGCCAAGCCCTCAAAGAGCGAGAGCAAATCCCCTTTCGCTTCCCCGTTTACCACGTCAGCGCCTATCCCTCTTACTACCCCTTTGATAGCGCCCTTTCTGAAGAGGTCCGGAAATTCTGGTGCCCTCTTTTTGAAGAAACTGGGTGCCGTATTGCATTCGAACACCATAACCATACCTACAAGAAAACATTTCCGATTCGAGCGGGCAAGCTCGATCCGACAGGGGTGGTCTATTTAGGGGATGGGTGCTGGGGAGTGGAGCCGCGCCCCACCTATGATCGATGGTATTTAGAAAAGCGGGCGAGAAAAAATAACGTGTACCTCGTCGAGCTAAAAAGCATTGACGAGGCCACGATTCAGGCGCTTGATTTGCAAGGACATTCTCTAGACGAGATGCACCTTACGCCTCAGGAGTCACTTCCACTTCAGAGCCAGACTGTACATCAGTGATAGCGGCTTTGAGGACTTCGATTTTTGCCCCTTCAACCATTCTCAAAACCACAGTTTGATCTTGGATCCGGTCAACCCGACCGACGATTCCCATTGCGGTGACTTTGTCCCCTTTTTTGAGACCGGCGCGCATTTTTTCACCCTCTTTGCGACGCTTTTGTTCGGGGCGCCACAGGATGAAGTAGAAGAATACGAGAGCAATCCCCACCATGATGAGCGTTTGTGAAATTCCACCAGCAGGAGATGGTGCGGCTTCCTGAGCAAAAACAGCTGCTGCAGGGAAAAGAAATAAAAAGATTTTTTTCATAAGAATCCCTTGTTAGGGTTCAGTTTGCCAGAAAAGACCCTATCTTTCAAGAACCGCGATATTCTCGATATGGTAGGTATGGGGGAATTGATCCACCGGCTGGAGCCGCCGGATCCGATAGCCCACCTGCCGCAGCTCCTCAATATTGGACGCCTGAGTCAACGGATTGCACGAGATGTAAATAATTTTTTGAGGGAGCAGCTCCTTAAGGTGGTGCAGCGCAAGGGGGTCCAGCCCAGCTCTCGGCGGGTCGACGAGGACCGCATCTGGGCGAGCCTCTTTGAGCTGCGCCAGCACCTGTCCCACATCGCCCTGATAGAATTTGACATTCCCAATGCCGTTGCGAAGCCCATTTTCTTCCGCATCGAGGACCGCCTCAGGGCTGATTTCAATACCGACGACCCGCTTGGCCTTTTGGGAAGCCCCCATAGCGAGCGTCCCCGTTCCGCAATAGAGGTCGTAGACCACCTCCGACTCCCCCAAAAACGAGAGGGCCGCGTCATAGAGCTTTTCGGCCTGCAGCGTATTCGGCTGGAAAAAGGAAATCGGACTGATTTTAAAAGAGAGCTTGCCCCCCTTGAGATGGAGCTCTTCGACGATGTGGTCTTTTCCACTCAGGTGCATCTCAAAAAACTGGGTCGGGCGCCCCTTTTTGGTCTGGTGAATCCGCAAGAATACAGAGCGACCTTCCCCTTGAACTGCCGCCACAAAGCCATCGAGCTGCGCTCTATGGAGGGCGAACTCGGCATTGCCGGAGACATTGAGGACGACCATCTGCTCCCCTGTCCGCATCCCCTCTCTTAAAGTCAGGTAGCGAAGCGACCCACTGTCCTCAGGAGGGTGGTACGCCTTGAGACCGCTCGTCTCCCACCAGTTCCTCACGGCCAGGACCATCTCCGCCATCCAAGGGTTCACTAAATGGCACTCGGTTAAATTGAAGACATAGGGCTCTGCCTGAGCGATCATGAGCCCCAAAAACCGGGTCCCCGCCCGATTTTCCGAGAAAGTGAACTCCATCTTGTTCCGGTAGCCCCAAGGAGAATCGCAACCGATCATCGGCTCCACAGGAACCTTCCCCCCAAACGCCGCCCGCACCCGCTCCTCTTTCACCCGCAGCTGAGCGGGATAGTCCATCTGCTGCCAGCAGCATCCCCCGCACATCTTCGCGTGAGCGCAGCGAGGCTCCACCCGATCGGCTGAAGGGGTGAGGATCTCGGCCAGCCGCCCCTTATGAGGGGTTCTCTTTTTACGGGTCCATTCAAAAACAATTTCATCTCCCGGGACCGTATGGGCCACCTCCACCTCAGCACCCTTCTGAGTCACGGCAATGCCATACCCCTTAGAACAAAAACTGCGAATAGAACCTTGATCTTGCGACATGGGAGGAGAGTGTATCAGAAAGGGACTTTACAAACTAGATCGGATCGGAACTTTGTCGGCGAAGAGTTTCAGCAGGCGGTACCCAATTGAATACTGACCTTCAAACGGCTCCTCTAAGTGGATCTGAGACGCGATCAGTAAACGATCTTGGCTGATCAAAAATTTGGGAATATCGCCGTGTTTCATGACCACGGTCAGAGGCCCAGCGATCTTGTCGCAACATTGGGAATGAGCAGAAAGGGCGGGCATTGAAATGCCATCAATTGCCTTTGCAATCTCTTCTCTATGCGGGCCGTCTGCCACATCGACTAGCTTCCAGCCCGTTTCCCATCCTCCTAGAGACTTAAGCGTACCTCCCAGAAACACATTGATGAGCTGCGCTCCTCGGCAAATACCGTACACCGGCTTTTTTGCCCTCCCCGCGGCTAAAACCAGGGCGAATTCGGTCAGAGATCTCCCATAGTCTCTGTTGGGAGTGAGGAGGGTGGTTGCATCATAAAACTCCCGCTCAACATCCCCTCCTCCAGGAAGCACCAATCCCTGCACTCTCGCAATACACGCTTCTGCGTAGGCGCGGATTTTGGCGATCTCCGACCCCTCAGAAGCCGTCCGTAATAGCGCTACGGGAAGGCTCTCATTTCCGAGAGAAGTTTTTCGCAATTCTTGAATGCCCTCTTGGGTCTGCCGCGTAAGCTTTCTCTCATTTAAACCTAAAGGCCCATCCAGGCTGATATGCTGAGGCTGTCCCCCCAAATTTTTAACAAATGAGGGCAACTTGGATCCCATGATCAAAGCCGTCCCATGCTCGCCCACACCAATGACTGGAGTGTCCGCTTTGAATAAGCGCTCGGCAGGGATCAACTTCCCCCCCACAGACAGCTCCGCGATTTCCCTTCCACTCGAACCCAACCGCTCTCGCCCAACAGACGAATGAGGCAGAGCCCCCAGGTAGCGAAAGACCTTAGGCAAGCAATCATCAGCAGGAAACACCACGATATCATTCATTGACAGATCTAGATCCGTTAGCTGCGCGCCACTAGGAAATAAAGGAAAAACGGCTAACTTATTTGAAGATAGATTCACACTCTCTAAGGAGGGAGATTTGAAGATGATAGGACCCGACAACTGATTGCCAGATAAGTTTACGTACTCCAGCTTGACCAAATCCTTCAGAAATTCCGATTTATTTATTTTATTTCCCCAAGCCACCAACCTGATTAAATTTTTTGGCAAACAATCAGAATTCAATTCAGAAAAGTCGTTATTTGTTAAATCCAATGTTTTCAGATGCGATAGTTCCGATAAGCAGCGTGGCAAAGAATCGAGCCCGAGACCGCCCAACATTAAGTATCCGTTGCTATGGGCATAGCATCTGGAGATTTTGTGTGAAGCCGCCGAGCGTGCCATTTTTTGGCTTTCACTCTTTGCAGAGACCTCCCAATCCAAGAGATCCCTCTCCATTTTTGACGAAGGGGTTTCCTGAACGGCGGGCGCAGGGGCAGGGGCACCCCAGAAGTAACTCACCGGATATTCTAATAATCTATTGAATTGAGAATATACTGTAGCAATCATGCTATTATTATAGTCTTATTATAGTTATAAATCAATTGCAACAAATCTGCTATTAATTAATAAACAGCAACTAACTTATAATGAGCAAGTTAAAAATCCATATAGAGGCTTATGCGGCGAGCAAAGAAGCAGTCCACCACCCCCTGATCAGCGTACTGCGATCGGATTGTCATTGGAGAAGAGGAATTAAACCACTCTATCAGGGCACATTTTCCGATGCTTCCAGTAGATATTTTGCTCGAACTCATCGAAAGAATTTTAAAAGACCCCACCAAAATCTTCGAACAAGAAAAGCTCAATCAGTATCATCTTTTTTATCGACTTGACAACGAAAGATATCTAGTTGTAATCATAAAGAAAGCTCTGACTGGGAATTACTTCGCGACGATGTACAGTTCTGGGAATTCGATTCGAAACATCCATAAAGGATTAAGGGAAATCAAGCCATGAGAAAGGGAAAGGTGTTTTTTCACCCCATTGAAGGCTCAGGGGTATTGACCATTTCTTGGACCTCAGGACCCACAGGCGACGCTGTGGAAGCAAAAAAAGGTTGCGGGGTAGGGTTTTTTTCTGATTCGGGAGAGCTGCTCTGTGTCCTATTTGATGAAGTGCTGTCTTCCCAAGATCGACAGACGCTTGAATTCGATCGTTATCGTGTGGAAATCATTGTAAAAACCGGAAAAGTGACACATTCTGTGATCGATCACCTCTCCAAGTCCAAGCCGCTGGCTCGAAAAAAACGAGCCAAACGCAGACAGCTCACTTAAGGTTCATAGCCGTTTTTGTTTGCGCGCCCTTCGGCGGAGCCGTTTTGGACTGCTTCGCCTTTCTGCGTGGAGCGACTCTTTCCGAAAGAGCCTTCCCACTTTTTGGAGCAAAATCGTCCCGACGCGCACCCGCTGCGCAGCAGAGCGATTGCCGCGAGAAACTTTGCTTAAATCTTTGGCTACAGCCTCAATGAGGAGCTGTAAGCGCTGCAAGGTATCCTGAAGGGCCATAACCCGATCCATAGACACTTTTCGATTTTGCAACAAGTATTTGATTGAGATGGGGGGCTATTTTCTGGTATATAAAGCAGTATGCGGTGGTCGGTGGTCCTCTTTCCTGTCTCTGTTTGGGCGATGTGGATTGGGAACCCCGCGCAGCCGGGATTACAAACGCATGGGATTGCCATGCAGTCGGAATGGTGCTCTCTACGCCTCACCTATCTAGATGATTGGATCTATCACCAAGACATTCAAGACAAATATGCCCTCGAGACTGTCGAGCATGTGGATAACTCGATCCAACTCTCGACCCATGCGGCTGTACTGACGTTCAATTTCCGCAATTGGATCGACATCTATGGACTCGCTGGCGGATCTCGACTCCAAGTCAATGAGGAGATTTTTACCAAGCCCTACTTAGGCTGGGGTGTGGGGGGGAAGATTCTCTTTTGTCAGATCGGGAATTTCCGAGCGGGAACAGACATTAAGTATTTTCAAACAGATCAGACGCCTAAATACTTTCTCGGTGACGGGCAAGCTTACAATGTCGTCTTTCCCGTGACCCTCAGTTATCAAGAAACCCAGTTCGCTCTCGGTATTTCTTATGAAACCTCCTGGTTTTGTCCCTATGCGCAAGCGAGCTACCTGATCTCTGACCTAGATGCCCTGCCACCTAAAAAGGCCTACGTCCGTTTCCCACAACCCGATAGCACCGCGGACATCCCTGTATCGTCCTCCAATGGAGAAAAGCGTTGGGGCATGGCTTTGGGAGCGACGATTCTCGATAAAAAGACGGGCAGCCTCGCCATTGAATGGCGCCTGTTCAATCAAAATGCCCTCGATATCAACGGAGAAATCCGATTCTGAAGGGGGCTGCTCCCGACTGCTTTCTAAAAAATCGAGACAAAAAAAAGCCCCGACTGGATTGCTCCAATCAGGGCGAAGAAAAAATCTGGCGGCTACCTACTCTTCCGGTCTCTTGCGACAAGTACCATTGGCGACGAGGGTCTTAACTGCTGAGTTCGGGATGGGATCAGGTGTTTCCCC
>CAIVVG010000152.1 GCA_903909295.1 uncultured Chlamydiae bacterium | reverse complement strand
ATTCAAAAATGGGGGGCTATATACTGTTGTCGATATTGCCCCCCATATTTGAAGTCGAAAAGAGGCCAAAATAATCCAAAAACTCGATGAAATATTTTTTATAGAACACCCTCTGTGGTCTTTCCGTTCTCCGCGTCTCTGTGGTTAGTTTTTTCCGCCTGACAGCTACTCGGCTTTGAGGACTTCCATGAAGGCGCTTTGGGGGATATTCACCTTGCCGATCTCTTTCATCCGCTTCTTGCCCTCTTTCTGCTTTTCCCAGAGCTTTCGCTTGCGGGTGATGTCGCCGCCGTAGCACTTAGCGGTGACGTTTTTGGTGATCGCGCTGATGGTCTCTCGGGCAATGATCTTGCCGCCGATCGCTGCTTGGATGGGTACTTTGAAGAGCTGCTGGGGGATCACTTCTTTGAGTTTTGCGCAGATCGCGCGCCCTTTGTGCTCTGCTTTGGAGCGGTGGACCAAACAGGAAAAGGCGTCGACTGGTTCTTCATTGACGCGGATTTCTAGTTTGACGATGTCGCTTTTGCTGTAGCCGTCGAGTTCGTAGTCAAAAGAGCCGTAGCCGCGGGTGACCGATTTGAGTTTGTCGTTGAAGTCGGTGATGATCTCGTTCATCGGAAGGCGGTAGGTGAGGAGGAGGCGGGTGCCGCTGACTGTTTCGGTCTTCTCTAGGCTGCCTCGTTTATCCATGCAAAGGCTCATGATCGCGCCCAAATAATCGGCGGGGGTCATGATGTGGACTTTGACCCAAGGTTCTTCTACCTGTTCGATCAAAGTGGGGTCGGGGCAGTGGGCGGGGTTGTCGATAGTTTTAATCTCGCCATTGCCCAATGTGAACTTGTAGATAACGCTGGGAGCTGTGGTGATGATATCGAGGTTGAATTCTCTCGAGAGGCGCTCAAAGACGATCTCTAAATGGAGGAGGCCCAAAAAGCCGCAGCGGAATCCAAATCCGAGGGCTAAGCTGCTCTCTTGCTCAACGTGGAGGGCAGAGTCATTGAGCTGGAGTTTGAGGAGGCAGTCGCGCACTTGCTCAAAGTCGGAAGAGTCGACGGGATAGATCCCTGCAAATACGACAGGTGCGATCAGTTTGAAGCCGGGGAGAGGAGTGGGTGCGGGGAATTTGTGCAAAGTGACAGTGTCGCCCACCTTGACATCGGCGGTGTTTTTGATGTTGGCCACGAAAAATCCCACTTCGCCTGGGCGAAGGACTTCGGTTGGTTTTTCGTTGGGGGTAAAGACGCCCACATCGTTGATCTCAAAGGTCTTTTGCCCGGCCATGAAACGGATGAGCGATTTTTTGCGCATCTCTCCGCTGACGATTCGTACGTAGACCATGACGCCGCGGTAGGCGTCGTAGTGAGAGTCAAATACGAGGGCTCTGAGGCAGTCGTCGATGGCTGGTTTGGGGCAAGGGATGTCGGTCAGAATGCGCTCTAGGACGGCCTCTACTCCAACGCCTGTTTTGGCAGAAATGCCGAGCGCTCGGGACGCGTCAATGCCGATCACCTCCTCAATCTGTTTTTTCACCCCTTCAACGTCGGCTGCCGGGAGGTCCACTTTGTTGATCACGGGGAGGATTTCGAGGTTCCGGTCGATGGCGAGGTGGACGTTGGCAAGCGTCTGGGCTTGGACCCCTTGGACGGCATCTACGACAAGGAGGGCCCCTTCGCAGGCGGAGAGGGAGCGGGAGACTTCATAGGCAAAATCGACGTGGCCAGGGGTGTCGATGAGGTTGATCTGGTAGGTGTGGCCGTCTTGGGCAGGGTAGTACATAGTGACGGGGCGGGCTTTGATCGTGATGCCGCGCTCTCGCTCGAGCTCCATATTGTCGAGGAACTGCTCTTGCATTTCCCGTTTTTCGACGGTGTGGGTCAGCTCTAAAAGGCGGTCGGCGAGGGTCGATTTGCCGTGGTCGATGTGAGCGATGATGGAGAAATTGCGGATGTATTTTGGGTCGTAGTGAAACATAGGTCTTAGTTTACTAAAAGTGGGATAAAAGAAAAAGGGCGTATTCCTGCTGTCTGTGGGAAAAATCCACCGCAGAGACGCGGAGAACGCAAAGGAAGTGTTATTGATTCTTTATTTTTCTCTGAGACCTCCGCGTTCTCTGTGTCTCTGCGGTTAATTTTTTTCTTCCCTCCCCCCTGAAAAGAAAAAGGCCCGCTTTTGAGGGCGGGCCTTTTGTGTACACAGTCTTTTGGTAACGATCGTTTAGGTCGTTAACTGAGGCTCTGGTTGGGCTGGTTGCTTTGCAGCAAGTGCTGCCGCTGCTGCTTCGGCGTCTTTCTGTGCATTGAGCGCAGTAAAACGTTTATCCAGCGCGCGAACCGCAACGATCCAAGCTCCAATCATGACTGCGAGGATCGCAGCAATGTAAGGGGCTACTTCCACGATGCTGACTGCGCTGAAAGCGATGAGCAATCCTTGCTGGATCAGAGCTCCGCCGGATTTGCCCATACGAGCGCCGACGACGTCGATCGCTGCTTTCCCTTTGAGTTTGGCGTCTGCATCGAGAGGGATATAGGCCATCTCTTTGGTCGGGTCAAACATCGAGTACTTGGTCGCTTTCGACATGATGTTTTGGATCGCTCCAAACATCACAGCGAGCATGAGGGGAGTCGTTCCGAACATGCTGATGAAGCCACCGAGTTGATCTCGGAAGATCACGAATGCAAAAAAGCCGATCCCTGTCACTGCGAGGACGACAGGAGTAAACATCGCTGCTTTGCCCCATCCAAATCGACGGATCACGTTTCCACCTACGAAGAGCATCATGAAGATGGTCAGCGCGCCGGTAGCTTGGGAGAATCCGCCCATGAATTCTTGGTAATCGTTTGCATTGGTGTACTGGAGGCTGAGCTGTTTTTTCCAGGTCACTTCAACCAAATTGATCGATACGCCATAAGCCATCACCAAGATCGCTATGCAACCGAGGTAAGGGGAACGGGCCAAATAGAGCATGCTCTCTTTGATCGACATTTTGGGTTTGTCTTTCTTCGACTTCGGTTTGAGCTCATTGGGGTCGTAGAAGCGAGCATCAGTGAGGACCTTTTTGTTGATCCAGAAATAGGTTGCAATCGCAGCTGCACAAGCGATCACCACAGCGGTCATCGTGTAGTTCAGCGTGACTGCCCAAGGATCGACTCCCGCAGGGAGAGTGTCTTTGATGCGAGCGAATTTTTTGATCAATTCACCTGAAGGGAACATCGCGAGGTTCGCGCCCAAGCCGAAAAGGGCATAGAAACGCTTGGACTCAGCGACTTTGGTGATCTGGTTGGCAAATCCCCAGAAAAGGAGAGATACAGCGGCAGAGCCCCAGAGTTCAGCCATGATGTAGAAAAGGGAAGAGGGCCAGTAACGGATCATCCCAATCAAGCCATGCAGCCCTTGTGGGAGGTTGGCATACATCCAGTTCGTGAGGGCTATCGGGGAGATCGCATCGCGGTTTGCGTAGAGAACTGTCCCATAGAGACCAAAGAAAATCCCGAATGTGGCCATGACGCCGATGAAGAGGTTTTCTCTTTTGACCATGTTGCTGAGCTTCGTGAAGATCAACATGAAAATAATCGCGCCAGGCAATACACCCCAGAATTTCAGGAAGGGGATGGTTTCTGCGCCAGTGGCGGTGACGATCAGAGTGTCTTTTGTGTCTCGTAAGATCGTGTAGTTAAAGTTGATAAAGAAAAAGAGCAAGAACATGGGAAGGAATTTCTTGAGCTCAAAGCCATGAATCGGCCAGAGCATCGATCTCCACTTTCCAAACTGCTGTACTGCTGGTTGTGACATTTTCACATCCTTGTGGGTTCAAACGTGTTTTACAAACACAGAATTATAAGCCAAATGGGATAAAAGGCAAGAAAAAACCCCTGGAATTATGGAGATCCCAGAGGTTTTTAAAAGAAAAAATTTTAGTGAGCGAGTGCTGGCTCTTGTTGTGCGAGGAGTTGCTGCGCTTGGACGGATTCAGCGTAGGCGTTCCAGAGTTCTTGTTCAACGCGGTTTTGACGGATCGCTTGGATCAGCTCGCGCTTGTAGGTAGCAAGCGAGCGTCGTGGGCTCAGGATGGTGACGATCTCTTTGTCTCCTGCCATGCGGGCGATGCTCAGCATCCGGTCTAGCTGGGTGCGGCTGAAGTTCATGTGGTCTTTGCGCTTGCGAGAACCCCGAGGAGCTCTTTGCTTTGGCGCTACAGATGTAGGTTTTTCGATGTTGATAACAAATTTTTCAATAATTGCAGCCAATTCTTGAGGTTGTTTCACTCTCATTTTCTTCAAAGTAAAATGATGCATGTACCCGCCGCTCTTCATTGGCAAGTATTTGCAGAGATCATTTTCTTTTCTGGCGCCCACTTTTTTCATTGCTTTAGAGAT
>CAIVVG010000151.1 GCA_903909295.1 uncultured Chlamydiae bacterium | reverse complement strand
TCTGTCTTGCGATGGTGAATGCGGAATCCCCTTGTTTTTGAAGCAGCAAGAAAAACATTCCATAAAAAGAGCTTTCTTTTCTGCCGCTCGACGCCCCTCTTCTTGAGCCAATCTCATTCTGGGAGCAATCCCATGAAGGTTCGGTGTTTCGGGGTGTAATTCCCTGAGTACCCGAATAGCAGCTTCAATTTCCCCCTGTTTTCCGGGGCTTGGCTCATCTCTGAGCTTTACTGTTAATTGGTGGATTGTTTCTCGCACCGAAGAGGGATTGTATTCGACCCCTCTAACAGGCGTTCCCCGCGGCGTTGCGGGTGGGCTGTCATTACTACTATTGGAACTCCTGGAAGTGTAATAGCGCTCATAATAAAATCTCCATTATTAGTTGTTAATGTAGGTACTATTATATCAAAAATACAATTAGAAATAAAGGCTTAATTACCTTGCTCGAAGTCCTGTAGGATGAGCTCTTTAAGGCGATCTAAGGACATTTCCTCCAGATTGAGCCACCGGAAGAGAGGTTCCCTGCGGAACCAGGTGAACTGCCGTTTGGAGTAGTGGCGGGAGGCCTTTTTAAAGGCCGAGAGGAAAATCTGCTGATCGGCCTCTGTCTGGGGGGAGGCCAGGAACTCGAGCGCCTGCCGGTAGCCGATGGCCTGGGCGGCCGAGGAGTTTTGTCGGAGACCCTCTTTTTCCAGCGCCTTCACCTCCTCTAAGAACCCTTTACGGACCATTTCCTCGCAGCGGGCGTCGATCCGCTTGTAGAGGGTTTCTCGAGGGTAATAGATGAACCAGCACCGAAAGTCGTACTTTTGTTCCTGGAGGTGGTTTGGTTTGGGGAAATCGCTCACTTTGCGCTCTGAGAGGGCCATGATTTCGAGGGCCCGGACGATTTTATGCCGGTCGTACTCGGAGATGGTAGCTGCGTAGTCGGGATCGAGGATCTGAAGCCGTTCGTAGAGAACTTCGGGGCCCAGCTCCCGCATCTGTTTTTCCAGCTGTTGACGCACTTCGGGAATCGATGTGGGGCCTTGAGGGGGGCCATAGAGGAGAGCGTGGATATAGAACCCCGAGCCCCCGACTACGATGGGTACATTATCCCGAGAGGTAATTTCCTGGAACGCTTCCTGAGCTGATTTGTAGAATTCGGCGACATTGAAGGGCTGGGAAATGGGGCAGATATCGATCAGGTGATGGGCGATCAGAGCCCTTTCTTCGGGAGATGCTTTGGCCGTTCCGACATCCATTCCCGTATAAACCTGGCAGGAATCGGCGGAGACGATCTCCCCTCCCACCGCCTGAGCTAAGGAGAGGGAGAGCTGGGTTTTTCCAGCAGCAGTCGGACCCGCGATGATCAGGATCCGCTTTTTGGGAGTCGGATCCGGGATCTTTTGCTTTTGGGGGATTCGGACTGCAGCAGCGGACTCTCTCACGGACGGTACTGGAGTGCTTCCTTTTCGGTCGAACACAGATGGAGGACTTTTTCAAATCCAGCCACCCGAATGATTTCAGCGACATCTTCAGGCGCCGAGAACACGACCAGAAGCCCTTTTTTCTCCTTGAGTTTTTTGGAGGCGGAAAGGAGGATGCGCATGCCAGCGCTACTGAGGTACTCGACCTGCGTGAAGTCGAGCAGCAGATGGCGGTATTTTTCCTCGATCAAGCTATTGAGCTTTCTCTCTAAGATAGGCGACGAAGTGACATCGAGTCTTCCATCGATGCGCAAAATGAGTCGCCCTTCGATCTCTTCTAGGCTAATTTTCAAACCGAGGCTCATAAACGCCCCTCCTTATTGAACGATTTCTAAATGAACGCGCCTTCCTAAACGGGCGCCGATGGTCATTGCCAAAGTGCGGAGTGAGCGAATTACGTTACCCTTACGGCCAACTACTTTGCCCACGTCTTCGGGAGCAACTCGAATTTCAATCAAAAAACCATTTTGGCCTTCTACAGTGCGGACGTCGACCCGTTCCGGGGCATCCACCATGTTCTTTACAAGATAGGCAACAAATTCTTCCATAGACCCTCCTAATTGTAAAAGGATAAGGCAACGCCCAATAGAGTGCAAGAGCCTATCCGCAATGTAGGGTGAAAAAGCTGGGAGGAGATTTCGGGATGATTTTTGCATATTCCCAAGGAGAAATAGGCAAAAAGCGCCCGATAGTACAGGATGGGCAAGATCCTCGTGCAAGATAGACAAAATGCTGTAACAATTCAGACCTTGCGGCTTTGCGGCGAACCCCTATTTTTATCATTTTCTCATTTCATCCTTTCCACCGTTTTTCCTGCTGTAAACCGAGTACCGTCCATTCTTCTTCCCACGTCATGAGTCATAAACCTGAGTGTCAAAAAGAGATTGCAGGAATATTGCAGGATTGTATGGATAAGGGAAATTTATGCTTGATGAGTTGCTCCAACAACCCGAATCAAAAGTGCTAGAATTCAAGAGAGACATCTCCTCTCTAGAACCCATTTTGAAAACGAT
The DNA here is from genome assembly GCA_903909295.1 of uncultured Chlamydiae bacterium. Lineage (GTDB taxonomy): Bacteria > Chlamydiota > Chlamydiia > Chlamydiales > SM23-39 > CAIVVG01. The sequence continues at coordinate 4,181 of CAIVVG010000151.1, read as the reverse complement.
TGTGGCCTTTGCCAATACGGCCGGGGGCACTCTGATCATCGGCCGTTCTCCCGATGGGGCTTCCGTGGGCGTAAAAGACATTTTCAGGGCGGAAGAGGCTCTGGCCAACTCCATCGCCGACAGCATTCGCCCCTCTCTATTGCCCGATATCGAGATTGCAAGCGTGGGGGAAGTGGCTACAGACGGATCATCGATGCGCGCAAAGAGGGTATACCCAAATAATTTTTCAAGTTGTTTGGGTATACTTTCTGTATTGCTCTATTAGGACATTTCCCCTATAATCCCTAGCTCCGATGGAGCCCCTGTGACACCGACTATACCGATCCTCAACGCTGAGATGGCTGCACGCTATTGGGAATTGTTCCCTGAAAAAGATCGCGTTTATCTTTATGTGCCTCTTGGAGCCAATCCCCCCATTCAGCGGGAACTTCCCTTGATCTCGTTTTTACGACTCTTAGGTGCTCAGCTGGGCAAGGGCTACTTAAGCAATCACCCTTTGGGGCCATTTTGGCTCAAAGGGGGGGCGAAACACTACGGCATCACGGGGCGCCTCCGGCCTCTGTCTGATATCGATATGGACATTGATCTCAAACCGGAGGGGATCGACTGGAACCGCGTGGAACAGGTGGCCTTAACGGCGCTTGCTCAGATAACGCAGTTACCCCCTATCAACAAACACGAACTCCAATGGAGAACTGTCCGCCATGTTGAAAATAAGGATGGTAAAGGGTTCGCAATCCATGGCTTTCCTGCTTGGATCGGTGGCCAATATCAACCGATCGAGCTGACGTTTACTTCCCGAAATCCCAATCAGTGCTTCTCCTCTCACGACGCTGTACGGATTTCCCTCTTGCCTGCCATGCAAGGGCGCCGGGATGCGCCAATCCCCATGAAGACCGTCGATGGCTACGACATCGCGACTTGTTTTGACCTCATGAAGAACCATTTATTCACAGCGAACTTAGAGATTGTTCCCCAGATTAAGGGAAGGTTCCAAGGATACTGTAAAACGCTCCTTTTGGGAGATCATCCAACGACGCCTGAAATCGAAAAGGCCTACTTAGAAAAGCCCGTTCCCGAAATCGGCGACTACCTGCAAAAGCACTACCGCAACGATCCAGAAAGTCAGATCCTCTATCTGCTCAATTACTACGCCTTGCTCGATAGACATAAAATCAAAGGAACGCCCGCCTTAGAACCGCTCCAAAAAATCCTCGATCCCCAAGGGACCTATCGCCCTGAAGAAATTGAAGCCTTTTGCCGCTACGCCTGCACTTACCTCTATCTGCGAGCAGCGGAGCCGCGAAAGTCCGAGTGGAAAACGCACCATGCCATGGTCCCTGTTAAAAGAGATCGAAGAGAAATCACCGGGGATCTCTACCTGTTTTTGAGATATCCGAGGGAAACCATCGAGGAACTCCGCACTCCTCCCGATGGAGTTGTATCACATAAACTACTGCAGGAGCTGAGCAAGTGCTTTAGCCACGGCGCTCCCGATTTGGCTATTTTTTTCCGCACGCGCATCGAAGAGATCTTCCCTCGACGCGTTGAACTATTGCCACCTCCGCCTCCTGCTGCTGCTCCTCCTCCCGTCGTGGTAGAGGAGGTGGATGATATAGGACGCCTAGCCGAGCTTTGCGATCGAAAGCGATGGAGCAAGGCAATCGAACTCTATAAGGAGAAAAAAGATCCGCTCTTCCTTGAGATTTTGGTTAAATACCTTCAAAAACACAACGCTTCTCTGGACCCCCTGTTCGAGGTTCTGTCCGTAGAGCAGCTCCACTTGCTCCGCCCTTTTGAAGAAAAGCAGGCGGCTGCAATCGGCGCATGGTTGCTGAGATCGCCTCTTCCTTTCGCTCGCACCTACCTCTCTTTGCACCCTTTCTTGAGAAAAGATCTTGTTGAGCCTTTAGTCAAACAGTTTGGAGCGGCTCTTTGCCTGGGTGAGCTGGGAAACTGTCGAACGTGCATTCAGAAACTGTCTCCTAAACTGCTGGGTGAACTCTACGCCTCTTTGGAGCCCCACTTCCTCTCCCTGGAAGATCCCCCCTTTCTTGAATATTTCTCCCTTTTCTTCCCTGCTCTTTACCCCAGGCCTGTTTTAAAGAAGGGCATTGAAAGGCTCATTTCCATGAAGGAGGGTGACTTTAAAGACATTCTGGAACACTTACACAAACACAAGGTACCCCCCCCTTTAAAACAGTGGATGGACGAACGAGCCAAGCCTGTTGAGGGGGGCTCCCTCGCACAATTGCAAATAATATTGATGGAGAGTCTTCAACATCCTGAGCAATTTGAAGGGGTGACCAGCATCGTCCGGACCTTCTTGATCAAATCGATGGTCAATCAAACGTTTTCCGAAGAGACCCTTTTGGCCCTGCACGCCATTCTATACAAGCTCTACCAAGATAAAAACATCCAACCCGAACACCAAAAACAGGTGTATCTCTTTGCGATTCACATCCTTACTTCTTATTTGGGCTTATACAAAGACAAGCCCGTAGACAAAGTCTTAAGCACCCTCAAAAGCACCATTGAGTCGGGAGCTCACAAAGGAGTATTAAATCTAGAAACCCTGAATAGGACCTGCCCATTTTTAGATAAGTTATTTTCTTTCCAGGGGAAAAAATTTTTAATGGCTCTAGAGAAAGAGAGCGATTATTGGTCCGATCTCATCCATACTTTGATTCTTTGGCCCAAAGAACTCATTAGCCTGACCCGTACAGTGGCAAACACCTTCCCCAATCGCCGAGAGCGCGCGGCTGTGTTTTTCTCGGTCGGCGAGCAGTATTTGGCCGTCCCCGATTTGTCCCATGAGGCCCTTCCCTTCATGGAGCTCAGCGCAAATGAGCTCATGCAAGGAGATGCCCAAAAACAGGTCCAAGGCCCTTTTCTCTGGCTGAAGATCTCTGATGCCAGTACTTACCTGCTCGAGCACGTTCCAGGCAGCCTGAAAGCGAGGACCCAAGCGCTCTACGACCGCGCTCAAACCGCATTGCAAACCTTTCCCGCTATTTTGAGTGTGTTATTTCAAAACGTGGAACGGGCTGGGGTCATCACCGAAGAGCTCAAAATCCTCGAAAAGCTCAAAAAAAATAAATGGTCTAAAGAGGCGATGAGGGATGTCTATTTATGCAACTTGAACATTCTGAGTCTCCAGGTGGGCTGGCCGGCCCCCAACGTCCCTTTGTGGGATGAGGTGGCCGATACCCTCAAAACGGGAATAGCTAAGGGAGTGATCTCCCCATCGGATCTTGTGTTTTTCAACCCCGCCAATCCCGTCCAAAAAACAAAGCTCTGGGAGATGATGATAAAGGAGCTCCCCCTCCAACCCAAAATCTCCCAGATCCTCCGATACTCTGTTCTGCCGCAAATAAAGGAACCAGAGGAACAATTTTCTTTCTTGGAAATCATTGCCAAAGATTGTGGGGCTCAGGGCGGGTGGGCCGCCATCCGGCGCGCCTCCCAATACCTAACACTGGCGGTTGAAAACTTGGCGCTGTGCAAAAAGAAAGAGCTTTTGGCAATTGATGGATTGATTCGAATCAAAGAACTCGCCTCTCAAGTGCTGAAACTTGAAGGTCCATTCCCCTCTGAGCAAGAAAGAGAATGTAAAAAAAATATTTACATTCTCTACAAGAAAGTCTTACCACATGTCCCGAGAAACACGATCCTCCCCTTGAATGGGGACGAACCACTCACCCCTGCCGACCAAGAGAGATGGAGGTGGTGCGCCCGATTCTTTAGCAACTCAACACCTGTAGGGCCCACTCCCAGTGAGTTTTTTAAGTTTATAACACAGCCAGCCAGTTCATTCTAATAGTTTTAATGATTTATACTTATACATAATTACGTTATAACTTACAAAATATGGCAATTCCTGCACTACCACTTGTTTGTCTCGATGAGGAGCAATCTGCTCGCTATAGGCAATTCTTTAAAGATAGAATTTACACCTATCAACCCAAAGGGGTCTCTAACTGTTATCCGCTCCCTATCCTCTCCCTTCTCTCTGATTATGTGTACAGACTGAGGGCTCATCAGATCCCCTTTCAAGGCATTTTCAGCAAAGGGGGTATTGTGCAAAACATTCTCACAGGGCGCTCTTCCCGACTACCCGACATCGACATCGATATACAGGTAGATCCGTTAAGAATGAACCCGCAGCGTTGGGGGGATGT
>CAIVVG010000150.1 GCA_903909295.1 uncultured Chlamydiae bacterium | reverse complement strand
TGACTTTAAGCAAGCGAAGAAAGACCCCTAGAGTGAAAAAAAGACCTGTCGTCCATCGCAAGAGGGTTCGGTTGGCCATCGAGTGTTCCCCTACAGAGCGGAGACATATGAAAATACTGGCTGCCAGCGAGGATAAAACCCTCAATGAGTTTATTCTAGAATCAGTCAGAATGCGGCTCGGCAGGTGTAAGAGGCCTCATGTACCCAATGCTGAAACAATCAAGGCTATGCAAGACGTTGAGAGAGGGGAGAACCTTATCGAATTCGATTCCGTAGAGGACTTCTTTAAATCCTTGGAGAAATGATGCTCCATCCAAGTACTACAACCCAGTTTGACAAAGATAAAATAAAAGCTCGGAAGCAGCGGAAGGACCTTGCTCTCCTCTCTGAGGTAATGGGGAAACTCATCAAAGAACAGCCTCTTGAGACGAAATATTGTGACCACCCTCTGAAAGGAAATTGGAGGGGATTCAGGGATTGTCACGTAACGAGTGACTGGGTTCTCATCTACAAAGTAGACAAAAACAAAAAGAAGATTCTATTTGCTCGGCTGGGTTCTCATTCCGAACTGTTCAGGTAAAAAGAGGGAATGAACCCATTGTTACACTAGCTCTGTTGCTATGGTATCGTAGAGAAGGAGTCCTCGCTCTGTCAAGCGGAGTTTTTCTCCTTTTGACGTAAGGAGCCCTTCTTGTTGAAGTTGGGTGATGCTGCTCATTGCTGTTTCGGGCACATTTTTCCAGTCGACGCCCTCTACGCGCCGCAGTCCGATGGCGAGCAGTTCATGAGCGCTTTCTTGGGGGGCGAGTTTCTCTCGAAAATCTACAGGAGAGCACCCTTCTCTCAGTGCGCGCACGTAGCGCTGGATGTTTGCGTAGTTGCGAAAGCGCTCTCCCTCCCAAAAGCTAAAGGCGGAGGGGCCGTAGCCCCAAAAGGGGCGTCCTGTCCAGTAGCCGGTGTTGTGGCGCGAGGCGAAGCCTGGCTTAGCAAATGCTGAGATCTCATAGCGACTAAGCCCGAGCTCTTCGAGCTTTTCTATGCCGAGGGAGAGGAGTTTTAAGCTTCGCTCTCCTCCCAAAGGCTGCACGCCTTGTTTGAAAAAGAGGGTATGAGGCTCGACGGTGAGGTTGTATAGAGAGACGTGCTGGATGGGGAGTTCTTTCACTTGGGAGAGGGTGTAGCGCCAGCTCTCTTCTGTCTGATCGGGGAGGTCGAACATGAGGTCGATAGAGATGTTTTTAAAACCGGCCCTTTCGGCATTAAAAACGGCTTGTTTCGCTTTTTCTGCAGAATGGAGACGCCCGAGTTCTGTGAGGGAGCGGTTGTCGAGCGACTGCACTCCAAAACTAATGCGGTTGATGCCTAGATCGAAAAAGCTTTTGAGCAGCTCATAAGAGCACTCTTCTGGGTTGGCCTCGAGGGTGATTTCACAGTTCGCATCTCGAGGGATGCGCTCGAGCACGGGGCCGATCCCTTCTGCGCCAAAGAGACTTGGGGTTCCTCCGCCGAAATAAATAGAAGCAACCTGTCTTCCTGCAATCTGGGGCCAGACCTGCTGCCACTCGAGCGCGAGCCCCTCGCTCAAAAGTTTGCGCAAGGGGGCCTGGTTGGGAATGACGTAAAAGTGGCAATAGGGACACTTTTGAGTGCAGAAGGGGATATGGAAATAGAGCGAAATCACCAGCTGTCGACGTCTGGGTCTTCGAGGATGCCCCGCTTCCAACGGTTCCGGTCGGAAAAGGGATCTTCCTCTTCCTCTTCGACAACGACGCCCTCTTCATCGGAGTGGGAGCCGGTTGCCCCTTCAGTCTCTTCTTCAGTGGTCGACTCGGTATCAAAGGTCTCTGTCTCCATGTCGAGGCCGGCATCGGTCATGTTGTCGCTCATATCCATATCGGGGAGAGTATGAGGTTCTGCATAAGCCTGTCTTCCAGGAGTTCTCTTGGGGGTGACATACTCTTCCATATCGCCGCTCTCTTTCATGAAGCGGAGCCGCTCTTTTTCTTCGCCAATTCTCTCTTTGAGAGAGCGGATCTCCTCGCGGTGCTTATCGAGGTCTTTCTTGGGCACAAGTCCGAGACTGAGCCATCGGTCCAGATCTTCCAGTTCTGTTTCGAATTTTTTGAGTCTTTCGCTCTTGATGTTCATGTATATCCTACTGATTTCCCTTTGTCCTAACCGAACTGGCTATATAACGCAAAGACTTTATGCCCTTTTTCTGCCAGTTCCATCAGGGCTTGTGCGCGAAGTTTCGCCGAAAACCATTATTTTTTGCAAGAGGAAAAAAAGAGAAAATTTTTTTAGTATTGCCGTTTTACGGGATTTCCTTATCCAGTCTCCCTGTTAATTTACCTTCCCCCATAAATCCAGAAATATGGTATGGGGAAACTGTATGCCAGAGTTCCCTTCCTTTGCCTCGTTAGAAAACGGACCGCTCATTGAGGAGCAGTACCAGCGCTACCTCGCCGATCCGGCGAGTGTGGACGCCTCGTGGCGCGCCTTTTTCTCAGGGGTCGATTTCGGGACCTATCTTCAGCGGCCGACGGCCTCTTCGGTCTCGAGTGCTGTGGACGCATTCCGCCGCTATGGCCATCTCCTGGCGGCGGTCAATCCGCTAGAGCCGCCTCCGGAGAAGGTGCCTGAGTTGGACCTCTCATCTCCTGAGGCGCCTGCCCTCAAAGCCATCTACTGCAATCGGATCGGCTACGAGTACATGGATTTGAGCAATCCGGAGCTCGAGGCGTGGATGCAGGAGCGGATCGAAAAGGCCCCGCTGCCGGAGCTATCCAGAGAGGAAAAAGAGGCTCTGCTCAATTGTCTGAATAAGGCGGAGGTGTTTGAGGCGTTCATGCACACCCGCTATGTGGGGCAGACCCGTTTTTCGCTCGAGGGGGGGGAGGCACTGATCCCTTTGATTGGCGCGCTGTTGGATCAGGGGAAAGCTTTAGGCGTAGCCGACTGCACCATCGGGATCGCTCATCGGGGGCGGCTCAATGTTCTGGCCAATATTTTAAATAAGCCTTACGCGACCATTTTTCAGGAATTCGAGGATGATACGGCTCTTTCTCTGGTGGGCAATGACGATGTTCGCTACCACATGGCGTTTAGCGGGGAGTACAAGGGGCTGACGGTCAGCATGACCCCGAACCCCTCCCATCTCGAGTCGGTCGATCCGGTGACGTTGGGGCAGACGCGGGCTAAGCGGGTTTCTAAAAAGGCTTTTGCTCTGCTGGTTCATGGGGAAGCGGCCTTGTCCGGTCAGGGGGTCGTGTATGAGACTCTCCAGATGGGGCGCCTCAAGGACTATTCTGTGGGGGGGACGATCCACATCGTCATCAATAATCAGATCGGCTTTACGACGACGCCCAAAGAGGGGCGCTCGACTAAGTATTGCACCGATATCGCAAAGACTTTTGGGGCTCCTGTATTCCATGTGAACGGGGAAGATCCAGAGAGCTGCGTTGCAGTGGCGCGGCTGGCCATGGAGATCCGGGATCGGTTTGGATGCGATGTGTTCATCGACCTGATCTGTTACCGCAAGTATGGTCATAATGAAGGGGACGAGCCGGCCTTCACGCAGCCCCTTGAATACAAAACGATCCGAGCTAAAAAGAGCGTCCGCCAGCTCTATGCGGAAACGCTCTCTTCTCAGGGGCTCCCGACTATGGAGGCGGAGTTCAAAGAGAGGCTAAAAGCTGCCTTGGCAGAGGTCCCAGCTCCAGTGGCTCCGAAGACGCTCACCCCAGAAAAAGATGTGCTCGTTCCCTTTGTTACTCGAGTGGCGGCTCCTGTTTTGAAGGGGGTGCTCGAGACTTTTTGCACCGTACCGCCCACTTTTCATCTCCATCCGAAATTGCAAAAATGGCTTCAAGACCGGCGCGTTGCGACTCGCCTTGATTGGGCCACGGCGGAGTGTTTGGCTTTCGGGTCGCTGGTAAAAGAAAAGGTGCCGATCCGGCTCGCAGGACAAGATGTGCAGCGGGGCACATTCAGCCAGCGCCACCTGATTTGGACCGATACCGAGACGGGACAGCTCCACAATCCTCTTGGATTCGATGTGGTCAACTCGTTTTTAAGTGAATTTGCTGTCTTGGGCTTTGAGTATGGCTACAGCTGCGCGTGGCCTCAGGCTTTTGTCCTTTGGGAGGCGCAGTATGGGGACTTTTCCAATGGGGCGCAAATCATCATCGATCAGTACATTGTAAGCGCAGAGCAAAAATGGGACACCTCCTCTTCATTAACACTCCTACTGCCCCATGCGTTTGAGGGGGCAGGCCCCGAACACTCTTCGGCGCGCATCGAGCGGTTTTTACAACTCGCCGCCAATAACAATATCCAGGTCGTCTATCCGACGACGCCCGCTCAGTATTTCCATCTACTGCGCCGTCAGGCGCTCCGCCCCATAAAGAAACCGCTCATCGTCTTTACCCCTAAAAGCTTGCTCCGCGCCCCTGCTTGTACGAGCAGTTGGGAAGCGTTTACCGCCGGGCAGTTTGAAGAGATTTTAGATGAAGAAAAACAAGGGTGCAAATCTTTGATTTTGTGCTCCGGCAAAGTCTATTACGACATCCTCGCCGAAAGAGATGTTCGCAAAAGGGACGATGTGGCGATCGCTCGCGTGGAACAGCTCTATCCACTCCACAAGGACAAATTGCGCAAAGTCACGGACAAGTATAAAAAAATGATCTGGGTGCAAGAAGAGCCCGAAAATATGGGCGCTTGGAATTTTATGAGCCCCCATTTACCCGGAGCGAGCCATGTAGGACGGCCTGCGAATGCAACCCCAGCGACTGGCTCGCACAAAAAACATAAACAAGAGCAAAAAATCCTGCTCGATCAAGCGTTTGGTGCCTTATGAAAGTTGAAGTAAAAATCCCCGCAATGGGGGAGTCGGTTGTCGAAGCGACGATCGGGACGATCTTAAAACCCTCCGGTGCGCTTGTGCGCGCCGAAGAAGATTTGCTTGAGATCGAGACCGACAAACTCAACCAAGTGCTCTACGCTCCCGCAGCCGGCAAGTGGGAACTGAATGTGAAGCAGGGCGACGTGGTCAAAGTGGGTCAGGTCATTGGCTCTATAGATAGCGCGGTCGCCGTTGCCGAAAAAGCTCCAGCACCAGCTCCCGCTCCTGCGCCCAAAAAAGAGGCGCCGCCTGCGCCCGCACCCACAACTTTACCGCCCGCACGCAAGAGCATTGACGCCAGCCTCTCAGCGCCTCCCGTCATCCAGCCTCCAGCTGCCGGTGCGGAGACACGCAAAAAAATGAGCAAGCTCCGCCGCACCATTGCGCAGAGACTCGTCGAGGTGAAAAATCAGACAGCGATGCTCACCACTTTTAATGAACTCGATATGAGCGCCGTCATCCAAGTGAGAACCACCGAGCAAGAGAGTTTTCAAAAGCGGCACGGCATTAAGCTCGGGTTCATGTCCTTTTTTGTCAAAGCGGCAGTCGCAGCGTTGCACGAGTTCCCCGCGCTCAATGCTCGGATTGAAGGGGACGAGATCATCTACAATACGGCCCACCACATTGGAGTGGCTGTAGGGACCGATAAGGGATTGTTTGTCCCTGTGTTAAAGAATGTAGACCAACTCTCCTACGCCGAGATTGAAAAACAGATCAAACTCTTTGGTGAGCAGGCTAAAACAGGTCAGTTGCCCTTGGACGCCCTGCAAGGGGGAACCTTTACGATTACGAACGGAGGCACTTATGGGTCTCTGCTATCTACCCCCATCCTCAACCCTCCACAAAGCGGCATTTTGGGGATGCACAACATCGTGAAAAGACCCGTTGTCGTAGACGACCAAATTGTCATCCGCCCGATGATGTATTTAGCCCTTAGCTACGACCACCGGATCGTCGACGGCAAAGAGGCTATTTCCTTTCTGATGAGTATCAAGAAAAATCTTGAAGAACCCGCACGCCTACTACTGGACTTATGATGTATGACCTCGTTGTGATTGGATCTGGACCTGGCGGCTACGTCGCAGCGATCCGCGCTGCACAGCTCGGCCTCAAAACCGCCTGCGTAGAAAAAAGTCCCACCCTCGGCGGCACCTGCCTCAACGTCGGCTGCATCCCCTCCAAAGCGCTCCTCCACTCCACCGAGCTCTACTGGAAAGCGAAAGAGGAGGATTTAGGCCCCTCGTACAACTGGGATAAGATCCTCAAGAGAAAAGAAGAGGTCGTCGCCGGATTTACGAAGGGGATCGAAGGGCTCTTTCAGAAAAACAAGGTCGATTGGATCCGCGGCGAAGCCAAACTCAACGCTACCCACCAGGTTGAGGTCAATGGGCAAAAACTCGAGGCCAAATCGATCCTCCTCGCCACCGGCTCAGAGCCGATCGCCTTGCCCTTTTTGCCCTTTGATGAAAAGACGATCCTCTCATCGACCGGCGCCCTCGCGCTCAAAACCGTTCCAAAGAAGCTCCTCATCGTCGGCGCCGGCGTCATCGGCGTCGAGCTCGGATCCGTCTACCGACGCCTCGGATCCGAAGTGATCTTCATCGAGTTCTTAGACCGCATCTGCCCCGCCTTTGACGCCGCCCTCTCCAAAGGGCTTTTAAAAAGCCTCACCGAACAGGGGATGACCTTCCATCTCTCCCACAAAGTCGTCAGCGCCCAAGGAACTGAGCTCACTTGCGAAGGCCCCTCCGGCAAACTCACCCTCACCGGAGACAAAATCCTCGTCGCCATCGGACGAAGACCTCACACAGCAAACCTCGGCCTAGAAACCGCCGGCATCGAAAAAGACCCCAAAGGATTTGTCCCCGTCAACGCCTCCTTCCAGACCAAGCAACCCCACATCTTTGCCGTCGGAGACCTCATCGACGGCCCCATGCTCGCCCACAAAGCCTCCGAAGAGGGGACCGCCGTCGCCGAGCTCCTCGCCGGCCACCGCCCCACCATCGACTACCTCACCATCCCCAACGTCGCCTACACCCACCCCGAAGTCGCCTCCGTCGGCCTCACCGAAGAAGAGGCCAAGAAGCGCGGCATCCCGATCACCACCTCCCAGTTCCCCTTCAAAGCCAACTCCCGCGCCCGCTGCATCGGCGAAGAGAGCGGCTTCGTAAAGCTCATCATGGACACCCAGAGCCACCGCCTCCTCGGCGCCCACATCCTCGGCGCTAACGCCTCCGAACTCATCGCCGAGGCCACCCTTGCCCTCCAGCTCCGCGCTACCGCCGAGCAGCTCGCCCACACCTGCCACGCCCACCCCACCCTCAGCGAATCCCTCAAAGAAGCCGCCCTTGGCTTAGTTGGCAAGCCTGTGCATCTTTAGGCCTCTAAACGTAGAGACGCAAGGACGCAAAAGGCGCTTTTTAGAAGAATGCATTTTCTTTCAGCCACTGGTTTAGGACTGAAATCACCTCTTCTATCGATTCAGGCAGTTTGAGAACTCCTTTTTTTGTTTTGATTTTTCTGCGGTAGGAGTCCCAATTTCTCTCGAGCATTTCGAAAGAATCCTTACTGAATACAACTGGCAGTTTTTTCAGAGAAGTGTTTCTGTGATGGAAAACAAGCTGGACGGCTTTCTTTGTAAGGGAGCTGCCTAGGACCCTTAAGCAAACCAGAGAGTACAGGTCATGGAAATCTTTCATCCTGGTATTGCCTCCTCCTCGAAAAGCAACCGTCTCTAATTTCTCTGCAAAAATGAATTCCTTCGGATAGCAATGCAGAGAAATCCTGCTTTCAAAGAGGGGGCCTTTTGATGTGGCAGTCAAATCCATCGGATATTCAATTGGCTCGACGCGATCGCCGAATCCTAAATCCATGCGAATAACTGTTTTTGTGGCGCCGAACAACGCCTGTAACGTAATTTCAGCTCCTGTATAGGCAAGTTGCGAATGGTCGAGAATCTTGATTTTAGCCACTTCAAAAGCAAAGCTGTCATTGGCATCTATATCGCAGATCGCGTGCAGCACAACCCTTAAAGACTGCTCGGTATTCGACAGCTTTTGAATGAAGAAATCAAGGTCCTGCGTCTCCCTGCCAAGATGGATATATTTTGCTAGGAGAGTTCCCCCTTTCAGAATAAATTTTTCCCTATAAGAAGATCGCGCTAAACGGGTCAGGAACCTCTCCAAGATCAAATTCCTCCAAAGCTCTGCAAAAGTTGTTTCTCGCTCCTTGGCCAATGCTTTGATTTTTTCTTTGATGGATTGTTCAATTGCAGATTTCATAGTGTAAATGCTGAAATGTAAGGGGTTATATCGACTCTCAGCTTCTTTGCATATTTTAGAAGCTTGTCAATATCTGGTCTTCTGTCTTTGTGTGTTTTTAGATAAGCTTGGAGCGCTTTTAAAGCCGTTTCCTTGTCCAGATAGCGGAAAGAATCAACAACAGTCCGTTCCCGGTCAAAAATTTTGAGCCTTTGGTTGCCGAGTTTAATAGTGGTTTGTCCAAAAGAAATGTTCCGCATCCGGATGATACGGGTATTAGCCCTCGAAGGGGAAGTGGTGGCATGGGGAATGGCAATCCAAAATTCCCTCATGATTTCATCCGTTAAACCGTAATAGCATAGAGCAGAAATAAGGCAGATAACCCCATTTG
>CAIVVG010000149.1 GCA_903909295.1 uncultured Chlamydiae bacterium | reverse complement strand
CGGACAGATGTTCAATGACGTTGCGCATTGAGGAGTTGCTCCATGAGATTCTTTACTTTTTGGCTCACAGGAGCGGAATTTTGATTGCTGTCGAAGAGAGCCAGCCCCTTTCCAGGAACCTCTGTCCGATCGATCTGATTGTTCGCAAGGACCTCTCTCGTCTTTTCTTTCATCCGATTGAGAGCGTCATTCGTAATTTCTTGCCGCTCCAAAAGCTGAGTCAATTTTTCTCGAGCCCTTTCAATCATCCTACTTTCAGTTGCCATTCCCATCCTATACCTCCATGTCCTACTAAAATAATCCATTCTCATTTAAAAATCCACTCCGCTATGATGAAGCGAAGAAGGGCGAGGACTCAGCCCTCGCGCTCCCGTCAAAGGACTTGCGTCCTCTGAACTCCTTTTATGAATGGGATTCAAAAGGGCCAAAGCCCTTTTGCGGTGCTCGAGGCAGAGCCTCGACTCTATTTTGGGGGTCAGCATGAACGAACTAGGAAAAAAGGCAGCGGGGGCTAAAGCAGCTGAGCTCATTGAAGATGGGATGATTGTCGGCTTGGGGACCGGCTCGACCGCCGCCTACTTCATCGAGGCGCTCATTAACCGCGTCCGACGCGGCCTCCATATCCGGGCAGTCGCTAGCTCCCGCGCCTCCGCCGAGCTGGCGCGGAAAGGGGGCATTCAGGTGGTCGATATCAACGAAGTCCCCCGCATCGACCTCACCGTTGACGGCGCCGATGAGATCGACCCCGCCAAGCGGATGATTAAAGGAGGCGGCGGCGCCCACACCAGAGAAAAAATCCTCGCCTATGCAAGCCGCGAATTTATCGTCATCGTCGATGAGAGCAAGTGCGTCCCCCAACTCGGCCGAGCCAAGCTCCCCGTCGAGATCCTGTTTTTCGGCTCCCCCTCTACCAGACACCACCTAGAAAAACTCGGCTACCACGGCCAATGGCGCATGCAAAGCGACGGAACCTTCTTCCTCACTGAGAACGGAAACCTCCTCTTTGATATCCAGTTCCCGCATCCGGTAGAGCACCCTGAAGCGGAGCACCTCAAAATCATCCAAGTCCCCGGCGTCGTCGATACCGGCTTCTTCTTCGGCATCGCCAGCCGCGTTATCGTAGGAAACTCCCAAGGAAACTGTATATGAATGGGAATCAAAAGGGCAGAGCCTCGCCTCTCTGCTTTTTCCTAGCGCTGGGCGGCTAATACTTGATATTAAAGCCGCTGCGCGCAAGATCGAGCAGGGCTGAAACGGCCTTTTCGGCATCGGCGCCTACGGCCTCGATCCCGATCTTGGCCCCTTTTTCGGCTCCCAACATGAGAATCCCCAATAAAGACTTGGCATTGACCACGTAATTGCGGTAGGAGAGCTCGATATGAGCGTTGAACTTCGCCGCACATTTGACCAACTCGGTCGAAGGGCGGGTGTGGAGCCCTTTATCATTGAGAATAGAAAATACAGTTTTTGTTTTCTTGCTCATATGGCCCCCCTCTAAAGGGCACCACTAATCTTACCCGATATTTCGTTTTTTCTGCAAATAAAAAATTGAAATCATTTCGCTTGTGTATATCATGGATTTTGGGGTATAAACGTTCCGGAAGGTAAGAAATGGCATCTGGAGATTCATCTCCACTCACCCGGTGGCGTAAACGCCTCTGGCCGATTCAAGCATACGAACTCAAAAAGATTCTCCCGCTTCTATTCATGAAATTTTTCATTTCGTTCACCTATGGGGTGCTGACGACCATGAAAGATGCCCAAATCGTCACTGCGCGTGGCTCCGGCGCTGAGGTGATCCCGATCTTGAAGGGGTGGATCGTTTTGCCGGTCGCTTTGGGGACGACCCTCCTTTACTCCAAGCTGTCGAACCTATTTAAGAGGTCGACTCTCTTTTATGGGATCATCGCGTTTTTCATGGTGTTTGTCGCCTTGTACGCCTTTGTCCTCTTCCCCAATATCGAAAATCTCTCGCCGCATGTGACGGCGGACCGGCTGGTGGCGTGGATAGGGGCCGAAAATGGGCATTGGGTCGCGATCTACCGCAACTGGATCCAGGCGCTGTTCTTTGTCATGGCAGAGCTGTGGGGCAGTGTGGTGATTTTCCTCCTCTTCTGGGGGTTCGTCAATCACATCTGCAACTTCCAGGAGGCTAAGCGCTCCTACAACTTGTTCATCGTCGGCGGAGACATGGCTCAGATGTTCACAGGCCCCCTGGTGTGTTACTTTGCGGGTAAATATATGAGCGATCAGTTTGGTCTCGCGGTACAGAGTTTGGCCTGCTGCATCCTTTGCTTTGGGGTTGCGATCATGGCACTGCACTGGCTACTCACCCGCAAGATCTTGAAAGATGAAAGGCTCTATCAGGCTCACGCGCCATTGGATGTCAAGACAAAGCTCTCGCTTTGGGATAGCTTAAAATTCATCGCTAGATCCCCCGCACTCCGCTACATCGCCGTGATGGTCATTGCCTACGGACTGACGGTCAGCTTAACGGAAGTGACTTGGAAAGCAAACCTGAAGCTGGCCTACCCAGATGCGGGGGCCTACCAGAGCTTTATGGCCAGAGTGAGCTCATCGGTCGGCCTTTGCTCGTTCATTATCACCCTCTTTTTTAGCGGCTACCTGATCCGCTCTCTCGGCTGGCGCTTTTGCGCGCTGCTCCCCCCGACTGTGATCGGGATCACCAGCCTCACCTTCTTGACCCTCTTCCTCAATCCGAGCTGGCTCCCTACCACGTGGAATATGAGCCCTTTAATGTTGATCGTTCTCTTTGGCGCCTTCCAAAACGTGTCGAATAAAGTGATGAAATACGCTTTCTTCGACGCCACCAAGGAAATGTCTTACATTCCCCTCGATGCCGAGTCGAAGGTGAAGGGAAAGGCTGCCATTGATGTCGTCGGCTCGCGGCTCGGTAAATCGGGCGCCGCTTGGATCCAAATCGCCTTGATCCAGATCGCGGGAACAGGCTCGGTTCTCTCAATTACCCACTTCCTCCTTCCGCTCATCGCTTGCACGGTCGTTTTTTGGATCTTGTCGGTGCGCGCCCTGAATAAACAATTTATCACTCAAACCGTTCCCACTACCTAAAAGAGGTGCCCTTTGTCGTCCCCCCGTCGTTTCATTGGAGTATTTCTCCTCGCCATGCTCAATTTATCTGTAATGGTCTCTTTGAGGAATCTGCCGATTGTGGCGGCTCAAGGATTTGGCGCCCCGTTCCTCTACATGCTCGTCGCGGTCGTCTTCCTCTTCCCCGCCGCTTTTATCTCTGCGGAGCTCGCAACAGGCTGGTCTAGAACGGGGGGCGTCTATATTTGGGTCAGAGAAGCCTTTGGCCCCTTTCCTGGCTTTTTTGCCGTTTGGATGCAGTGGGTCCATAATGTGACCTGGTTTCCTGCGATCCTCTCTTTTTCGGCAACCGCTTTGGCCCAGCTCTTCTTCCCCGAACTGGCCAGCCACAGAGGCTATTTGATCGGAGCGATCCTCACCGGCTTTTGGGTCTTTACCTTCTTTAACTATTTTGGCCTGAGAACTTCGAGCTGGTTCAGCACGATCGGCGTGATTGCCGGAACGATTCTCCCCGGCTTTTTGCTCATCTCGCTCGGCCTTGCCTGGATTGGCCTCGATTACCCGATCCAAATCCACTTCTCCACCGGATCGCTCATCCCCCCTCTTGGCCACATCGAAGATATCGTATTCCTCTCAGGGCTTTTCCTAGCCTTTGGCGGCTTGGAAGTCTCCGCTGCTCACGCCCGCGAAGTGGACAATCCTCAAAAGAGCTTTCCCCGCGCGATTTTAATCGCCGCCTGCCTCTCTCTCGTCCTCTACGTCTTAGGCGCCATGGCGATCGCCATCATGATTCCCAAAGAACAGATCAGCCTCGTCGCCGGACTCATGGATGCATTCAAACTCTTCTTGGGTAAGTTCGGCTTGGGAGGCCTCTTCATCCCCCTCGGACTCATGGTGATCTTCGGCGCCATCGGCGAACTCAACGCTTGGGTCATTGGCCCGGTAAGAGCCCTCCACGCCACAGCAAAGCATGGCGACTTGCCCCCCATCTTCCAAAAACTCAACAAACACGGCATGCCCGCCAACCTCCTCTTTTTCCAAGGGATCATCGTCTCACTCGCCACCCTCGCCTTCCTCTTTATGCCGAGTGCGAGCAGCGCCTTTTGGATCTTGAGCGCCATGTCAGCTCAGCTCTATCTGCTGATGTATATTCTCATGTTCCTCGCGGCGATCAAGCTCCGCTACAGCCACCCTCACGTCGAGCGCCCCTACCGGATCCCCTACCACAAACCGGGGATCTGGATCGTCGGATCTGTCGGCGCCTTGAGTTCCCTCGCCGCGTTCTTCATTAGCTTCGCTCCCCCCACCCAGATCGCCGTCGGCAATCTCTTCGCCTACGAAGGGTTCATGATTGGAGGGGTTGTGTTGATGTGCATCATCCCGTATATTATTTACAGATGCCGTAAACCCTCTTGGCATCCCGTAATAGACGAGACAACACATCATGATGACCCATAAAACCAATCACCCGATCCATCCCCTCATTGCAAACCGCTGGTCGGCTCGCGCAATGAGTGGAGAAGCTGTCACCCAGCAAGAACTCGCCTCACTCTTTGAGGCAGCCCGCTTTGCCCCCTCTTCCTACAACGGGCAACCGTGGTCTTTCCTCTATGCGAAAAAGGGAACGCCCCATTGGGACCTGTTTTTCAATCTCCTCGTCCCCTTCAATCAGCAGTGGTGCGCGAATGCTTCTGTCCTCGGAGTCAGCCTCGCTCGAAAAACTTTTGCCCACAATAACAAACCCTGCCGCACTCACGCCTATGATACAGGCGCTGCATGGGCTCTTTTGTCCATAGAAGGATGCCACCTCGGACTGGTGGTCCACGGCATGGAAGGATTTGATTATGATAGAGCGCGCAAAGAGCTGTCTGTTCCTGACGGATACGAAATTTTAGCGATGTTTGCTGTGGGAAGGCCAGGACCTAAAGAGGTACTCTCTCAAGAGTTACAAGCCAAAGAGATGCCGGGACTAAGAAAACCGATCGAAGAATTTGCCTTTGAAGGGATCTTTCCTAAATAAAAATCGAGCGCTTGAAGCGCTCGATCACAACCTATCAAACACACACCCTTATTCTTGGGTCATGATCGCAGCAAGAGCTCGGCTCTTACGTCTGCGTGCTGGCTTACGCTTAGCAGCTTTTCTTTTGTGTGTTTTTCTCTTAGCAGTCTTGCGTTTAGCTGACTTTCTATGAGCTTTTTTATGGGCTTTTTTGTGAGCTTTCTTATGAGCTCTTTTTCTTCGTTTTACCATTTGATTCCTCCTTTAATGGGCAAGGTGACCAAGAGATCATTTCAGCGGGGGCTTCCCGTGCTCCTCATCATCCTTACAACTTTAATATACAAAATATTTCATTTTATTACAATAGTATTTGAAAAATTAATGTTAGTTTGAGTTATTTCAAAAAACAAAAACTGCCTCCAGAACAACTTGTGGAGGCAGTTTTTGGATGCACAGAAATGTGTAAAAAAGACAGAAATACGCAACAACCTATAAATAAGCAGGTTAGATAATAATGCTTTTCATAAAAAGCTAAAAATCAATAGAATGGACAATATGCAAGTGCCGTTATCAGAACAGCTCCGTCCGCGCACTTTTTCCGAAATTGTGGGACAAGATGGGCTCGTTAAAATGCTTTCTCGCTTTGTGGAAAGTCAAAGACCGTTGTCGCTCCTTCTCTTCGGTCCTCCCGGCTCGGGAAAAACCACTCTGGCTCGTATTTACGCAGCGAGTTTTCAATTGCCGTTCGTCACTTTGAGCGCGGTGCTCAACAGCACAACGGAATTGAAAAAAATCCTCAAAGAGGGACACGACACTCCCCTCTTTCACCGTCAAACAGTTTTGTTTGTCGACGAGATTCACCGTTTCAATCGGGCGCAACAAGATATCTTCCTCCCCTTTTTGGAAGATGGGTCGCTGATTTTGATTGGAGCGACGACTGAAAACCCTTCGTTCACGTTGAACAACGCCCTTCTTTCGCGCTTGAGGGTCATGACCTTAAGTGCGTTGCAGCCGCTGGATTTAGGGCAGATTTTAGAGCGCTATGAAAAGCGAGTAAAACCTCTTAATTTCACCGATGATGCGCGCCAATTTCTGATCAGTTTGAGCAGCGGAGATGGCCGTTATTTACTCAATTTGATTGAGAATTTGGAGCAAATGCCGCAAGAGGCGACTTGGGATAAAGAGGCTTTGGCAAAAGTGTTGCAAAAACGAGCGCCCCTCTACGATCGGCACCAAGACCAGCACTACAATCTCATTTCAGCGCTCCACAAATCGGTGCGCGGCTCAGACCCCGATGCGGCGCTCTACTGGTTCTCTCGAATGCTCGAAGGGGGTGAAGACCCTCTGTATATCGGACGGCGCCTGATTCGGATGGCGACGGAGGATGTGGGTCTGGCAGACCCGCAGGCGCTCGGGATCGCACTTCAAGGGTGGAACACCTACCAAATGCTCGGATCTCCCGAGGGGGAGCTCGCCTTAGCCCAAGTAGTCCTTTACTTGGCGCTGTGTCCCAAAAGCAACGCCGCTTACACGGCTTACGGTCGGGCGAGAGAGGTGGCTAAAGAGACCGGTCACCTGAACCCCCCTAAATCTATTTTGACAAATTATGTCTATGACCACGACACCCCCCACGCCTGTTCTGGGGCCCATTATTTCCCCGATGGGATGGCTAAGCAAAGCTTTTATCAACCGGTAGAACGGGGGTTTGAGCGGGAAATGAAAAAACGGCTCGAGTGGTTTGTTAGGTTCCGATTGCATCAATCAAGCCAGTAAGCTATATTCCTATGCATGCTGGAGCTCAGTTCCGTAAGGAAAAACAAAATCAATCTCGCCGACTACAATTGCCAGCAGGACATTCAAAATCGGATGTTGATGGCCGACTTCACGGCTTTCGACATCGAGGTTTTAAATGAAATCCTCTTTAGCCCCCTGAAAGTCCCTGCCAATAGGCTGGAGCGCAATCTGGGGTGTACGCAGACTGCCCTCCACCTTACCTTAGCCAAACTGGCCCAAGTGGGACTCCTCACAGTCCATAACGATTTAGTGACCGTGGACAAAGAGGGGCGTAAATACTTTGAATTTCAAATCGCCCGTTTTGACCCCCAATTTCGCCCCGACATGGAGTTCATTCAAGGAATTTTAAAGCGGGTTCCGATCCATATTTTGCCCACCTGGTATTCGGTCCCCCGCACCTCGAATAATATCTTTGAGTCCATTGTTGAGAAATACCTTTTGACCCCCCAGGCCTTTCAACGCTATCTGATCGAGCTCCGATTGGCAGGCCCTATGCCCCAAAACATCGCCAAAGAGGTCTTTGCCGCCCCTTCGCTCAAAATCTCCTCAACCGATCTCATCTCCAAATACAACCTCACTCGCCCCCAGTTTGAAGAAGCGATCTTGCTCCTAGAATTCCACTTTGCCTGCTGTCTCACCTACCAAAAAGAAGATGACCACTGGCTCGAATTTGTCACCCCCTTCCTCGAATGGCAAGAGTACCTCCGCTTCATGAAGGACACGGAAGCCAAACCCGTTGCAGGCAACGTGGAAAGACCCCACCCGAGAGATTTTGCCTTTGTCGAAGAATTGGCCACCTTACTGGAAGCGGCTGCCCAAAAACCGGTCCCTCTCCAGCAAGCCAATCCCCGCCTCGTCGACAAGCTCTGTTTAGTCCAGCTCGCCGACCGGATCGATGGCCGCCTCCATGCTCTAGAACCCGCCGCCGACTGGCTCCAATCCAAATCGGAAGACAAAGCACTCTATCTCTATCGCCACCCGCAGAACCGCCTCCTCAGTTCCCCCCGCGTAGGCAATGAGCGCAATATCCGAGAAGCGGAAAAAACAGTCAAAAGGGTGCTCCATGGAAAGTGGGTCCTTTTTGAAGACTTCCTCCGAGGCGTAACCGTCCCATTGAGCGAAGATTCTGTGATCGCGATTAAAAAAGTGGGAAAACAGTGGCGCTACACCCTGCCCACCTACTCCGAAGACGAAAAACAGCTCATCGAAGCGGTCGTTTTTGAGTGGCTCTTTGAAAT
>CAIVVG010000148.1 GCA_903909295.1 uncultured Chlamydiae bacterium | reverse complement strand
TCGACTTCAAATATGGGGGGCAATATCGACAACAGTATATAGCCCCCCATTTTTGCATCGAAAATAGGCTCAAAAGAACCGAAAAATCGATCAAAATTTTTTTACAGAACACCCTCTAATCGCTTGTTCAATATCAACGACAACCTTGACCAGGTTTCCATACCTGCTCTTCAACTCTAGATCGAGGAGGTCCGCTTTCTGTACCTGTTGTTCAATTAGCTTAGTCGGCATGTCACATCACCTAGAAAACTCCGAGCATAGCATCAAATGCTCTAAGGGCGCAATTTATTCCGTAGCTTTCATGATGAGGCCCATGAGGGCGTAGCGGTTTTGGGAGTTCCCTTTTTGGATGGCTTCCAAGAGGAAGCTGACGCTTTTCTCATCGCGGCGGTTGGCGATCGAGAGGAAGGTTTCGATGAGGAGGCGGGAGGTCTCTTCGGGGGTGAGGGCGTAGTCGGGTTGGTCTAAGCGGTATTTCCAGGGAAGGGGAGGGCGGAGCTGGATCAGGTCGGCGTGCTTTTGCTGCATGACCCAGTGGTTGATGTAGTCTTCATAGGGGCCTTCTTGCTTGAGGCGGTAGAGGGCGAGGTGGCAATAGTCCCGGATGAGGGGGGCGGAGAGCTTTTGGCACCCTTCTTTCAGGAGGGCGATCGCTGAGGGGGTCTGGAGGTTTTCTAGAAGGGCGATGAGGGAGGGGACGAGGTCGTTTTGCTGTTTTGCAAAAATGAGGCGGGCGATTTTTAGAAACTGTTCCTCGGGCAAGTGGATCGCCTCTTTGAGGAGGTGGTCTCGGATCACTTGGGAATAGCTGAGGTCAACAGTCGGATCTTTGGCTCTGAGCTCGGCTGAGGGGACTACTTTCCAGGCTGAAATGGTCCGTCCTACCGATACAAAGGGGTGAAAGGCCAGATCTCTGCCGTCGGAAATGAGCCATTCGCAAAGGGCGGCGACGCAGCGGGGATCTCTTTGTTGAAGAAGGCCTACGGCTGCGTTGAGTCGCACTTGGAGGTCTTTCGATTGGACGAGCTCTGCCAAACACTCTCCCGTCTCAGAAATAGGTCCCAGGCTGCTCAGCGCAAAGAGGTTTCCCTCTTTAGCCATTTCTTGCATTTGAGGGATAAAGGAGCGGTCTCCGAGTTGCAAAAGGGCGAGACCTGCGGCGAGGCGGACCGAATCGGTCGGGGATTGGGTCAGTTTTTTGAGTCTGAGGAGGGAGCCGTTGTCTTTGAAGGAGCCCATTGCGTAGGCGGTGGCCTCCAATTCGGCGACGTGGCTATGAGTGAGCCGTTTGCGGAGGAGGGGGAGAAAATCGTCCCGTCCCATGCGGGCTACTTGGAGGATGGACTCGACGCGCACTTGTGGGTCGGGATCTTCGATGAGCCGTTTTAGGCTCAGTGTCCCTTCATTGGTGCCTAACAGAGCAAACAGCGAGGGGAAGTAGGGTTTGAATTGGGGGGGAAGGCGGAACATGAGCCCTTCGATCTGTCCTACGGCGTGGGGGTGTTTCCGTTGGGCTAGGTAGAAGGCGGCTTCCATGCGGGTCGAGAGGTAGTCGGAGCTCATGGCTCTATTCAAGACGTCGTTGCTCGCATCGTCGCTGAATTGGGAGATGAAGTGGAGGGCGAACATTTGCACTTGGGGATCTGGATGGTCGACCCCTCTTTCTAGAATTTCAAGGGCGCGGGCAGAACCAGAAAACCCTGCGCCAAAAAGGGTCATGAGGAAGGTTTGTGGATCGGGGCTCTCGCTCCCTTTTTGCAAGAGGATGAGGCCCATTTGTTGCAGGACGTCAAAATCGTGCCGTCCCGCGCCGTCTGAGTATTCGCGGTAGCGGGTGATGGCCTCTTCCACTCGGTTTTGTTGCATGAGATAGAGTGCGTGGAGATTTTCTTCCACCGCATAGCCGGAAGAGGCGAGCAGCATAGCTATTAAGGTGTTTTTACAAAATCCCATAAATCGATCCCCACGTAAATGAGCAGACGGCGCACCAACTGTATCGGCAGTCCCACAATATTGTAATAGCACCCTTCGATTCTTTTTACAACCGCGCTTCCAATTCCCTGGATCGTATAGGCCCCCGATTTATCGAGGGGGGAGATGAGTTGGATGTACGCTTGTATCTGGGCATCAGTGAGATCGGAAAAATGGACGCGAGTCTCTTCCGCTTCATTGAAGCACTTTGAGCCATGAATCACGCACACTCCTGTGTAGACTTGGTGTTCCTTGCCCGCCAGTTCGCGCAGCATGAAGTGGGCCTCTTGGAGAGATTCGGGCTTTTGGTAGAGCGTACCGTTGCAAAAGACGACCGTATCAGCTGTGAGGATCGTGTCGTTGGGATAGCGTTCCTTGAGGCAAAGCGCCTTGCGTCTTGCGACTTCGCAGGCAAAGGGGGCTGGTTTTCCCTCGAAGGGGACCTGTGTTTCGTCAAACC
>CAIVVG010000147.1 GCA_903909295.1 uncultured Chlamydiae bacterium | reverse complement strand
CCTCCCAAGTCATCTTCGGAGTAAAGCAAATCTGGAGGTAATAGAGAATGTTGTATGGATTGGGCTCGATAAAAACGAGCCGCCCGCCTTCTTTCAACAGCCCCCTCATCCCCATGAGACATTTTTCGAGGTCGAACATATGATGAAGCGCGAAAAAACCAATGACTGCATCGAACTTTGCCATAAGCACTGGAGGTGGCGATGCGATATCTGCGGCGTGAAAGGGAATTTCACTGTTATGCGCTCTTGCCTGATTCAGGAGGCCCTCTGCGATATCGAGCCCCTCAATTTGAAAGCCCCGAGCTGCCAAATTCAGAGTATATTTTCCGATTCCGCAGCCGACATCTAAGATCCGATCGGTTTTTGTAAAATTTGCAGCTTCAATCATCCTTTCCACTTGTCTGTCAATGTAGGCAGAGCGCCTTGGCTGCATCGTTTTTTTGAAATTTTTCTCAAAATATTCTTTCTGGCGGGAAATGTGGACGTCTTCTGTTTGCATTTTCTGAACTTTTCTCTACAGTCTCTTATGAGGATAGAGACAACGGAGATTATGCACAAAAAAAAATTTTTAAGCGCTGTTGTTCCGGTCTATCGGAATCAAGAAACTTTGGAGACGCTCTACAAGACCTTGAGCCCCCTTTTTCACGAAATCGTTTTTGTCAATGACGCCTCTCCCGATGGCTCTGCTAAAATCCTCGATTTTTTAGCTCTCCAAGATCCGAGAGTGCGTGTGATCCATCTCGACAAGAATTTAGGGCAAAATCGGGCGGTTTTAAGGGGTCTTGCGGCGTGCAGAGGGGAAATAGCTGTAATCCTCGATGCAGATTTACAAGATCCGGTTGATGCGATCCCTAGGTTGCTCGAAAAAATGAACGGAGGCTTTGATGCCGTCTTTGCGGGCAGGTGTGGAGCTTATGAATCCAAAAGCCGTCTTTTTGCATCGAGAATATTTAAAAAATGCCTCCATTGGATCGCGAAAACTCCGCTCGATGCGGGGCTCTTTGCAGCGCTCAGTCGAAAGATGATTGAAAGAGTTCTTCAAATGACCCCTTACTCTTCCTATGTCGTCGGGATGATTGGACTAGCAGGGCTGCCTATCTGTTCGATTGCGGTAGAGCGGAGAGCCCGAGAAAACGGAATTTCCGCCTATTCTAACTGGAGTCGGTTCAAGCTTGGGGCGTGGGCGATCTTTCACACTCTTCGATTGAGAAGACTTTTGAGAAGAGCCCTTGCCCCTCTTGGATTGGGTTGCCGGCTCCGGCAACCCAATGTGCTGGCTACATCTCTCGCATCAGTGCAATGCAAGAGATCTCGATGAGGACGTCCATAGGGAGACGTCCCACTTGCATGGCTTGGCGGGCGGGCTTGACGGGGTGAGAGAATTTTTCAGCGTAGATCGCATTCACGGCTTGGAAGTCGTCCATGTTTTTTAAATACACTTCGGCTTTCACAACGTCTTCGAATCCGAGTCCGGCTTCTTGGAGAATCGCTTCGATATTTGCAAACACGCGGCGGGTCTGTTCTTCGATCGTGGGGCCGACTACTTTCCCTGTTTCTGGATCGAGGGGAATTTGTCCAGACACGAACAGGAAGGGCCTAGCTAAAACAGCTTGGCTATAGGGACCGATTGCTTGGGGAGCGTCTCTTGTTTCAACTTTTTGCATGGAAAAAACCTTCGTTGTAGAGGGAAATAAACGCGCCTGGATGGGGGGCGATGGTGGGGGGAAGCATAGCGAGTTTCAGTAGGGTGGAGGGGTCTTTCAACCCATCTCCGGTGAGGATACAGACCACTTTTTTCCCTTGCAGGTGTTCGGCGCGTTGCATCACGGCAGCTAAAGTGGCCGCGGCGGCAGCTTCAACAAAGAGCCGCTCTTCTTTGGAAAGCAAGTGCTGCGCAGCCAAGATTTCTTGATCGCTCGCTGCTACGGCTTGTCCGTGGGTTGCGTACATTGCGTCGAGGGCTTTTACGCCATCGAGGGGATCTCCAATGGCGATAGCGGAAGCAATGGTCTGGACGCGTTCAATGGGGGTTACGTTTGCCTCTTTGCGATGAAAACTGTGGATGACGGGAGCTGCCCCCTCTGCCTGCACTCCCCATAACTGGGGCAGTTTCGCAATGAGGCCGAGTTCTTGGTATTCCCCAAAACCTTTGGCGTAGCTGGCGATATTGGTTCCGCAGCCCATCGGAACAACCACGACGTCAGGAGGGTAAAAGGCCAATTGATCGATCAGTTCAAAGGCTGCTGTTTTGGCTCCTTCCACTCGAAAGGCGTAATCTCCAGCTAAATAGAACCCCTTTTCTCTCGCCACAGCTTCGGCAAGTCTTGCGGCGTCATTGTAACTCCCCTTCACTTGTACAATATGGCCGCCAAAAGCGATGACTTGAGCGAGTTTTCCCATCGGCACCCCTTCGGGGACAAAGACAAAGCAAGGGAGGTGGGCTTGGGCTGCGTAGCAAGCGCACGAGGCGGCCATATTCCCCGTAGAAGCCAATACAATTCCGGGGGCTCCCATCTCTTTGGCCACGGTGAGGTCGACAGCAGATCCTCGGTCTTTAAAGGAACCTGTGGGGTTTTTCGACTCGAGTTTGAAATAGAGGTCGATGCCAAACTTTTTCCCTAGGTTCTGGCTTTTAATCAGAGGTGTTGCAACTTCTCTCAGCGAGACAAATTGGGCGTGGTCTTTGATAGGGAGCAACGGGAGATACTTGGCCAAACAGGGGGTCGTTTG
>CAIVVG010000146.1 GCA_903909295.1 uncultured Chlamydiae bacterium | reverse complement strand
GCAAACGAACCACATTCCTTTTGCACCTCTAAAAACACCCGCGCATTTTGCCGCGCCCCATAGATCTTGAGCCGATTCCGAATGACACCCGGATTTTCCAGAAGACGCTCCAATTCCCCATCGCTCATCTCCGCCACCCGAACCGGATCGAACCCATAAAACGCCCCCCGATACCCCTCCCGCCTCTTGAGGATCGTCTCCCAGCTCAAACCCGCCTGAGCCCCCTCAAGAATCAGCATCTCGAACAAAAGCCGATCATCATAAACCGGAACACCCCACTCCCTGTCGTGATAGTCCGCATAAAACTCCTTCCCCGGAAGAGAGCCAAAACACCGCACCTTCTCACTCATGCCGCAGCAGCCACTCCTTCCTAGCAATTCCCCCACCATACCCCCCCAACGCCCCACTGCTATTGATCACCCGATGACACGGAACCACGATCACAAACGGGTTCGCCCCATTCGCCAAACCAACCGCGCGAAAAGCCGACGGCTTTCCAATCGCCACAGCGATCTCCGCGTACGACCTCGTCTCCCCCCTCGGTATTTTCTGCAACTCCTCCCACACCCGCTTTTGAAAAGGAGATCCGATCGGCATAAGAGGCGTCTTAAATTCCCAGAGTCGCCCCTGAAAATACTTCTCCAACTCCCCTTCCAGCTGTCCCATCGGACCCGTTTTGCCAGGGACAATCGGCAGCTGAACCTTTTTCTTCAGCTGCTCAAGCCCCCGCCCACCCTCAAATTCCAGAAGATAAAGAGCCCCCTCATCTCCAACCATAGTCAGCGACCCCAATGGACTACTGATCTGAGCCATTTTTAGCATCTCTTCCTCCTTAAGCGGTAAAGCACGTGCCGTTGCAAAGGATGCCCTGCCGATATCTTGGGGTGATCAAAATCATCTTTTAAATCATGGTGCATCCCGATTTTCTCCATGACGAGCCTCGAGCGCTTATTGTGCACAGCGGTAAAAGCAACGATCTCCCCCAACTGGAGAGTTTCAAACCCATAGGCCAGAGCAGCCTTAGCCCCCTCCGTCGCATAGCCCTTCCCCCAATGCTCAAAAGCCAACCGCCAGCCAATTTCGACAGCAGGAGTGAAATGCGCCTGAAAATAGACATCTTCCAATCCAATCATCCCGATGAACTCCCCCGTTGCAACCAACTCAGCTGCCCAAAAACCCCATCCACATCTCGCAATATGGTCTGACATCATCTTCGCAGAGCGGTCACTCTCCTCGCGACTCAAAAGGCCCGGGAAAAATTCCCTTACTCTCGCATCCGCATTGAGCGCCGCAAAAGGCGCCAGATCTGCTTCTTGCCACTGCCGCAAGAGCAGCCGCGATGTTCTGATATTCGCCATACCCACCAGGAAATAGCGGAGAGTATACGGACTCTCCTAAAGATCTGCAAGAGATCATTGAATTTCTGAAAAAGCCTCTAAAGAGCAAAACGCCGTGGGAGGTTGGCGAACGTGCTCCACTAGAGATTGCAGTGCTACGGGAAGTATAGCGCCTGACTCAGCGGGATCTCCTTGGACAAGGTCATTGGGGATTCGCGCTAACATATTGCTAACTGTAGAAGAAGCAAGGGTTGCCCGCTGAATTGTCCGGTCATCTTCCATCGTTCGGGAGACGGCATCACGCACTCTCATTTGAGGCTCTGCCTCCAATCTTTTCAGAGAACTCCTGTAAATCTCAGCCCATTTTATTTTCTGGCTAATTTGCTTTAAACGTTGATGTAACAAGTAGGCGACTGAACCACTCAGAGCAGCTGTTGCAGCAGTAACTCTTCTATCAAGTAGGCACCAGTGCACGAGTAGAGGAACCCCAATTGCGCCTGCCCACAAAGCATAATCACTGAGGCCAGGCGTTGCTTGCTCTATCATTTGTCTCAGTTTCTGACTTGCTAAATCGATACGTGCGCGGCGTGAACAAGAGATTGCCGCCTGCAAGCTCTGCTCATTGGCCTCTCTTTTTTCTTTCTCCTCCGCATCTAGAAGAGCTTGTCGTTCTCGCATTTCCATATCTAGACGAGTTTTTTGCGCTTCTTCTTTTGCAGTCAAACTAGCCTGTAACGTCTCTGCCATCTCTCCAGCTACGGCACACGCCCGCTCCGGTGGCGCATTGGCTATGCCTCGTAAAAGGACCACTAGCTGCTGCAAGTGCTTGTCACTAGCTTGCTCCATAGATTGGAGGTGCAACTTGCGGTCCTCCCTCTGCTCTTCATGAACCCTCTGTAAGTCCTGGCGTAATCTTTCCTCTAAAAGAGCGCGGTCCTCTCTTTGTTCTATCCGAGACTGCTGCATTGCATGCAACAAGCCTTTACGCTCCTCCTGTGCAGCCATACTGGCCTGCTTGTGGCAGTCGAGAACACTCTCCAGCGCACCTGTCAGCTGCTTCACTTGATCAGTCGCCCCAGATATAGCAGCCATTGATACAACTTGATTGGAACACAGGGCCATTTCTGTCACTCGTAACGATTCCTGCGCCCTTGCTGCAGCGAACCCAAAAGCCCCTTGTTGAGCAGCGCGAGTCGCACCCAGCGCTGAAGAGAAGGCCCTTTCTGAGCGCGCCTGACTTGCCTGGCTATCAGCCCGAAGTACCGCGAGGGTAGAGGCATGAGTCTCGTCAGTCCTTTGTAGTATCCCCCCTACAACATCCGAGTGAACCCACACACTCTCCCGCTCTTGCCTACCTGACCGCGCGACAACTTGCCCAGAGCGAACCAAACCTAATTGCATTTGCACTGCCATACAACCTCCCTTCTAAAGGGAAGCAGGATAGAGACAACGATTTTTTTGAGTCAAGTGAAATTTTTTGTATCGCTAAAAACAGGATGCCACTGGTACCATTTGATGCTAAAACATTCGCCTAGATTGAAAATTGAGAAACACCTTGTCAGCGACCAGATTCTTAAAATCCTGTTACCAAAACTTCAACTGCTCAGCCAATGATTAATAGCTCCGGGCTCCAGAACAGGATTGAAGAGTCCTAGTTTAAAAAATCACTTGGAGAAAATCTGTGACTTATGTAAGACCCCATCGTCAAAACTGCCCTCCCATAAGGAAGGGGGAGGGCAGGTAACATATGAGACCTCAACCTGCAAATAGGTTCAAAGGATTGATAAGATGAGCGCGTTGTCTCCTCCCACCACAGATCTCGACAAAGAGATCTATGAAAAATTGATGGATGTAGAGTATTTCAATTTAGAGATCTCTTACTGTGGGACTACGCTTGTAATCAATGCCAGCAAAAAAGGGATCGAGGCATTCCTCAGGCTGTATGCTCCCCTGGAGATACCTCCTCCAAGTATTTCTTTTCAAAAGTGGAATCGACCTCAGCGACTCTGGAAATCCGAATGTCTTGAAGAAGATCCAAATGCCTTATCCACGGGTCCCACACCTTATGTGGCGTGCAGTGGCGTGCGACTAAACTGCCTACGTCCAACTTTGCACACCCGCTTTTTAGAAACCCACTCTGAGGAAGCTATCCTCGCCGTGGGTTGTAAACACACACAAGACATCATTCCTATTTTGACTGTGAACAAAAAGGGATGGGAAAAGTTTTTGGATATTCTGAGCTGTCTCCTGAATAAACGGTATTGGTTTTACGTAACGGCCCTCCATAATGCAACTTGGAAGCACCTCCCTTTTTTGTTAACTGACCCTTACCCTGGAGATCCAGAAGAACATGTATTTAATGCGCTTGAATGTATTCGATTGGAGCCTGAAAAGGTCATTTTTCTCCATACTGCTGTGTCTGTTTTTCAAGAGTCTATTTGGCATGAGAATAAGCGGGATTTATCAGCTCCTCTTACAGCGGGAGGAGAAATAGTGGGCAATAGTGCTGGACTGTTAATGTTTTCCAAATGGATGCATGATTTTGCAATCAGTGATGAGTCTTCTCAAGACATCTTGAATCAATGGAATAACACTTTTAAAAGAGGGAGAGATTATCGGTCCTATAGGACGGAAGATCTCCCTCCTCGTTCGCTCCATCTACGCAAAACATGCTTAGATTCTCCTTATCCAGTTCTAGCCTTTGGAGCTCAAGCCAATGGAAGTCCCGATTTTTATATCTTTGGCAATCCGTGGGGTTTTGAAGAATTGTCTCGTCTGACAGAAACCTCGGCATTCTATTATGATCATGACTTATTTCTTGCCCATTCTCAGAAAGAATGTTTTGGTGGATACATCACCAAAGACATCACAGTCCCTGAAGGGATTGTTCTATTTCAGGCATGGGAAATATTAGAAGGAGCATTTTATAACGCTGCTTATAATCCTTACGGTAAGCATCTATTCGTGGAAGGTGCTGTGGATGAGCCCGCGGGGACGATTATGGCGAGATTTGTAAATGAGAGGATCTATTATGGCAACAACGATTAAAGAACGAACTATTCAGTTTGCACCTGGTCACTCACCGGTCACGGGAGATATCAGTAAACGAGATGCCGTCCAAAAACGGGTAGCGGCTTTGCGCCAGTTGATTTTTCCATTGACGAAAGCTTCCACGGACTCCAAGGGCAATACCATTCAACTTTGGTCTACTCCGGGGGCACAAGTGACGGGCACATTGAAAAGGCCCGACGGCTCTGTGCGCTATATTGCATCTGGTAAAATTCGGAATGCGCTGAATCGCGAAGAAAATTCTGTCACCCTCCATCAGCGCTTGTTGCTCGCTCCTGATTGTGCCTGGGATTACGCTCTCATGGAAGATGGTAATCTCACTATTTGGCCCCATTTGGTAGCTAGCGGCTGGCGCGATGCATTGCCAAAATCCAATGAAGATTTTCGCGGTCTGACAAGATTAACTCGAGGAAGAACGCAAGAGCAAATGTGCGCCTGGTTCTACTCAAATGGTTATAGAAGGGCAGCGTCAAGCGACATAGCTCCAGAAGTTGAGATCCATATTCGAGGAGTTCTCGTAGGAAAACTTCGTTCCACTAACCATCAAGGTATTCGACACCTGCTGCAACAAGGAGGGGTCATTAAAGCAGTTCACTTTACAGATCCTTTAATTAAACAAGGAAGGGAAGATTTTATGGGAAGGGGCCTTGTTTTCACCCACCCTAAAGATCAAATTCTCCCAAGAGAGCAAGAAGACCAAAAAGGAAACTGAACCCAAAATCGCGCTCCAGAATATTCTTGCGTACAAAATTTCGATTTGTCTAAAGTGTCTTCCATTTTCATGAGGTGAAAGATGGCTCGCATTTTCTTTTTTCTGCTACTGGTTCCGTTTTTGGTGTTTGCTGACTCGAATCAGTCACTCTCTGAAAATGAAGATCCCACAATCTTTCAACATGTCAATATCATTACGGGCAATCTCAACATTTCCTTCCAGGATGCTCTGGTCCAGGGCGCGCAACCGATCCCCATCCCAAGAACTTATTCGAGTTCAGGGGCACTAGAGAGAACTCCTCAAAATTTCGATCTCATCTTAAAAGGTGTACGAAAGGGTTGGTTAGTTCAGGGAGGGTGGAGCTTGCTTCCTCATACAAATTTGCTGATAGAGACCTCCTCTGACAAAATGCAATTTAAAGTTTATTTAGCAGAGCCCAACGGAAGTCTAATTCCCTATGCTTACAGTCACACGCAACCTAGGAAAAAGAATACCATTTTCCTAAGACCTACGCGCAGTACAAGCCAAGCCTCAGGAAAACTCAGTAGTCGAACAAATCCCCAACACAACCTTCTCCAGTTAGATTTGGAAGCCGGGGTGGCTGTTTTATCTCTTCCTGACGGAGGGACCAGAACATACCAGGGAGTCAGTTTACATAAAAACACAGGAGCCGTTCTTGGAAAATCCTTTTACCTACTGAAACTCGAAAGATTCCCAAGCGGCCACCAGATTCGCTATTTTTATGACGACAAGACGACTCATCTAAAAAAAATCGAGTCGACCAACCCTACAGGCGAAAAAGTTTATGCGTCGGTAGACATTGATTATTCTCCTTCAGAAAAACACCGGTCTTTTGAGATTAAGTTGAGAACCTCCGATGGGAAACAACTTCACTATAAAACAACACGTCATGAAGATCGTGAGTATATCAATGAAATGCAAAGTAACTGTCGCCCTCGTGAGCAATTCCGCCTAACTCCAGGCAGAAAAGGGAGTGGCGCTCGCTTGGCCTCGATCGATTTAGCGGGAAAAGAGCCCTTTGCAGTTCAGTATTACTTGCCGTCTAATAACACCCAAGAGAGGAAATGGTCTGAAAAACCGGAGCAGAAAGAATTCCACATAGACAAAGTAGAAAAAATTGTAGCGCCCTTAGGACCTCATGGCGAAAAAACCACGATCGCCAGTTTTTCTTATTACCCCAATCGAACCGATGCCAGAGATGCCGAGGGACTCCTCATTCGATATCACCATGATTCAGAGCGTTTGACCCTGATCGAGTACTTCGATGCAAAAGAGCAACTTCGTTCATCTCAAAAATTTTACTGGGAAGGAACTGAGCTCCGCTGCAAAGCAATGTTTGATGAAAGCAACCAGCTTTTATTTGCAAAGACATTTGTCCATGACGCGGGGAATATAACGGAGGAAGTGTTATGGGGAGACCTCACAGGAAAGAAAACGGCCCCCCTCCAAATCGATGCCAAAGGGCGATGCAGCGGTAAGGAAAGCTATCGAAAAACCTATTCCTACTACACAGACCAGTTTAACCTCCTCAGGACTGAAAGTGAAGAAGAGGGACCGACCTATGAATATTTTTACAAACCTGGCACAGATCTCTGTACAGCTAAACTAACCAAAGATCCGACAGGGACAATCCTCTCCCGAGAATTCTCTGCTTACAACGATGACCACCTCGTCATCCGGGAGATCGTCGATGACGGTTGCTCCTCCGATCCTGATGATCTAAGATGCGTTACTCAGCGACTTGAAAAACGGTATGAACGCAATAACGCCTCTGGGTTGCCTGAATGGCTCCTTGAATCCTATTGGGACCCCAGCACACAAACCACAAAACTGCTAAAAAAGATAAAGTACACCTACCTAAATCAGAGAGTACATACAGAAGAAGTGTTCGATGCACAGGGAATCAGTCGATACACAATTACAACCGACTACGATGATTTTGGGTCAATTAAACGAACAACTACTCCTCTGGGCCGAGAAAATATTTACCGCTACAACGCCCAAAATTGCCTTGAAGAATCTAAAGAGGTCGGCTCCTCCAAAAAACTTTTTGTTTATGACCAAGCCAATCGCCTTACGTCCTGTGAAGAGCCCGCCACAGGAAAAATCGCGATTACCTCGTATGACCCAAAAGGGCGACTCCTCACGCAAACTGATTTTAGAGGAAATAAGACAGTCCATACCTATGACTTCTTTGGGAACCGCAAAACAACTGAGCTCCCTGAATGTAAAGATGAAAACGGGCAAAAGTACAGACCGCTCCTGAAGTTTGATTATGATATACACGGCAACCTTGTTCTGGCAGAAATGCCCCTGAAAGAGACGACTCGCACATCTTATAATCTCTTTAGAAAACCCACTCTGGTCATCCAACCGGACGGCACCCAAATTCGTTATTTTTACAATAAAAATGGGACCCTGGAAAAGGCTCTTTACCTGGATGGAACTGAGGTATGTTATAAGTACGACCCCTTCAAGAGGCAAACATCTAAAACTGTTTACTCCCCCCAAGGAAAAGTTCTCGTGTCTGAAAAGTGGGATTATGGCTCCTTTCAACTTCTTTCTCACACCGACGCAAGAGGTTTAGAAACAACATTTACCTATGATGGAGCGGGCAGGAAAATTGCAGAAAAGGCAAAAGATCGAAAGGTCACTTTTATCTATGATTCTCTTGGATTTTTGGAGAGGATAGACAACGGCGTAATCACTCTGATTCAGAAACAAAATGTCGAGGGACTCCTTGAGGAACAATGGGAAGAGGACTCCTCAGGCCGCATTGAAAATTGGATGAAGTTCTTCTACGACGAGGAAAATCATAAAGAGAAAGCTCTCCGAAAAACTTCCCAAGGTGAATCGGTCGATCTATTCAGCTACACAGAAGGGAAACTCTCCAGTCATACCGATCCCAACGGCCACATTACAACGTTTGTTCAGAACGATTTTTTTAGAAATGAATTAAACCAAAATGTATTGCAAAAGACTACGATCGATCCTCTTGGACAAGCAACCATTGAAACATATGATGTCGGCGAGCGAATCGTATCTCGAGAAAAGAAAAACCCAGAAGGAAAAATTGTATTCAGAGAAAGTTTTCTCTATGATGCTTCAGGCAATCGGGCAAAACGGATCTCCTATATTTACGCGGACGACGAGCCCCCTAAAGAAATTTCCATCTCCTGGAAATACGATGAAATGGGTCGGGTCAAAGAAGAGACCGAAAGTGGGAGGAAGACTACTTTCTATGATTATGATCCAAGAGGCCGTCTCGAATGGAAAACTCTGCCAAGCGGAGTTCGCCTTCACTATACCTACGATAGCGCCGACCGTTTGGAAGAATTGACCAGTTCAGATGGAAAAATTCACTATCAATACTCCTATGAGGCAGGTCCCAATCCTGTTCAAATCTCCGATTTAGCCCAAAAAATGACACTGACTCGGCAATACAATCTATTCGGAC
The DNA here is from genome assembly GCA_903909295.1 of uncultured Chlamydiae bacterium. GTDB lineage: Bacteria > Chlamydiota > Chlamydiia > Chlamydiales > SM23-39 > CAIVVG01. The sequence continues at coordinate 1,660 of CAIVVG010000146.1, read as the reverse complement.
AGGTGATTTCTGAGACAAATAGCAGAGGACTCTCAAGCCAATGGGACTACGACTCAATAGGCCGCTGCATCTTGTTTACTCTCCCTGATCGTTCCGCTGTCGCCTATCCCACACAGGGCCCTCACATCAGTGCTGTCCAGAGAAAAGATCCTCAGGGAGCCCTTCTGTATGAGCATAGCTACCGCAAATTCGATTGCAATGGGCACATTGCTGAGGAAGATCTCATTCTTAACCTCGGCTCTATTCGCATTACCCATGACCTATTGGAACGCCCAAGCAGCCAAATCTGTTCTCAAATGGAGCTATCGATTGTCTACGGACCTTCTGGACTGGTCACCAAAACCTATAATTCACTTTTTGGGGAGAAACTCTATCAACACGACGCCTTGAACCAACTCAAAACAGAAGGCGATCAGGTCTACGACTTCGATTCCCTAGGGAATCCAGCCCAGTTTGAGACCAATGATTTGAATCAGATCTCTGCCACACCCGATTGCACTATAACCTATGACGACAATGGCAACCCAAAAGAAAGAATCGTGGCTAATGGGCTGATCGAGTACCAATTTGACCCCCTTGGCAGGTTGATTGAAATCAGTACCTCCGAGAAGAGAAAGGTACTCTATTTCTACGACCCCCTATCCCGACTCTTTGCCAAAGAGGCCTATACCTATACCGCCAATGCTTGGAAGAAAGAGAAAAAAATCTTTTATCTCTACGATCGCGATAAGGAAATAGGAACCCAAGATGAGAACGGGTATCTTCTTGAGCTTAAAATCCTTGGGATTGGGATACGCGGAGATATTGGCGCCGCAGTAGCACTTGAAATCGGAAGTAATATCTACGCCCCTCTGCATGATTTTAATGGGAACATTGTTGCCATCATCTCTCCAGATGGCAGTATTACCGAAAAATATGAAATCAATGCATTTGGCAAAGAAAAATCCACCGCTTCCCTTAACCCTTGGCGCTTTTCTTCAAAACGGAGCGAAGAAGGGCTCTTTTTCTTCGGCCTTCGTTTCTATGACCCCACAATCGGCCGTTGGCTGACTCCAGACCCCGCAGGATTCGTAGATGGAGCGAACCTCTACGTCTTCGTTCAAAACAACCCATTAAATCGATTAGATTTATTTGGTTTAGCCTCCGAGAGCCCCTTTGGACCAGTCCAAATAAATATACCCATTCCCACCATCCCACGCCTACCCGGCTTTAACACAATGCTGGCTAAAGGGTCGATTAATGGAATCGAAGTTGACTTTGTTCTCTGCTGCGGATTTTGGCATCAACTTCAGTTTACCCCCGAAGACATAAAACTAAATCAAGTTGATGTCTTGAGCCACCTGCACGAGTTGACACCGAGGAGTGGAAGTTATTTCGGTCTTGTGACAGTTGGAAACGGCATTAAAACCTCCCTTGGAGAGTGTTTAAAAATGGCAGCAGCAGTTGGTCGCGAAGTTGGCGACACTCTTTTAATCGCTCTATATAATCCTACGGAGAGTACGCGCAAAGATATTAAACGGACAAATGCAGAACGGGCAGGAATTGAAACCCAAATTGTCTGCTTGACGCGTCAATTTATGGCTACCATAGGAGAGAAACTCTATCATATAAATCCACAGGCTCTTTGGCTTCATATCCCTCACAGCGAATATGGGGTGAT
>CAIVVG010000145.1 GCA_903909295.1 uncultured Chlamydiae bacterium | reverse complement strand
GGGGCCGTAGACGACGCGGTTGAGGGGGGCGATGACTAAGTTATTGGCGCAAAAAACAAGCGCATTGACGAGGGGGGTTAAAATATTTAAGAAGAGCAGGACGATTTTGTATCTTTCTGGGTCAGGTTGGACCTCCATTTTCTTGAACTCTTGAAATCTTGCTGCGACAGCTCGAGTGGCCATTGGTTTCCTCCGTAAGGTTTGTTGGAAGAAGTATACAAAAAACAAGCAATTTCTTGAAGAAAACTTTATAGTAATTTTTGTGATGCTGCTAAGTCCATGACCCACAGCGCCTTACGTTCGGCAGTTCCGATGCGGCTGGCGGGGAAGGGGGAGAGGATAGGGGCGTTGAGGACGTCGGGGATGATGGTTTGTTTGGCGGAGCCGAGTGCGTAGATGACGGCTTGGGCGCTCTTTTCGATGGCGGAGAAGGTGAGGGTCATGCGCCACGTTTTTTTCTCGGGGAGGTAGTTGGCCACCACGAGCCTGTCTGTAATGGCGAGGGCTGCTGTATTGGGAAAGAGGGAGGCTGTGTGACCATCTTCACCCACGCCGAGCATCACGAGGTCAAAGAGGTGTTTCCCTAGATAGTGGGTGATTTTTTCTTCGTATTCAAAAGCTTGGTTTTCAATCCCTTGTTCGGCTTTCATCCGGATGATTTGGCCGGGGGGGATGGGCATCGCTCCGAGTTCTTGCATGGCCATGTGGTAATTGCTGTCTTGAGAATCGGGGGAGACATTTCTTTCATCGCCCCAAAAGAGCCACACTTTATCCCAAGCTACTTTCCTTTTGCGGAGAGCGGCGTAGATCGCTTTGGGGGTGGATCCTCCGGAGAGGGCGACGGCGAAACGGCCCCGCTGTTGGATGGCTCTTTCGGCGGTGTGAATCCAGTGATCGGCGGCCCAAGCGACCGTCTCTTTGGAGTCGCCGGGAATGGCGTAGTCTCTTCGGTTATCCCAAGATTGCAGCATCGATCGCCCTCAGTGTTTCTAGATAGTGGGAGCTCGTCCCTTGTCTGGTGACCTCTTTAGCGAGGGACTGGCCAGACATCGCTTTCCCTAAAACGAATTGGTAGGGGAGGTCACATTTTTCTCGGGTCTCTATATGCACCTGTACCCGTTGTGGCTCTTTGATGAGTCTTTTGCACTGGACAAAGATCCCGTTGTCCGTCGCAAATTCAAGAGCGACCAAATTTCCAGGTCCTACCTCTAACCAATCGACGAGTTCAAAGTCGACTTCAAATTTCCATTGCAAGCGGCTCGCGAGCCAGTAGGCGACATAGAGGGCTTGGATTCGGGTGTGATCGAAGAAGGGGGTTGTGTGGCAGTTGTAGGTAATGACAAGGCGGTTTGCTTTGCCCAGATCGGCTACCGCAAAGAGGGAAATGAGCAGATCGCGCCACCCTTCTGTGCGGGCCCAGTTGAGGTCGGCGACTTCTTTCCCTTTTAAATGGAGTAAGGAGTGTGCAAATCGCTTCAAGTTGTCGGTCGACTCAGAGTCGAAGATCACTCGTGTAGCCAGCTCGGAGAGGGGGGCGAAGAGGGGGTGTTTTTTTCCTGGGTCTTCTCCCCAAAGGAGGTAAACGGGGAGATCGGGGACTAGGTGAGGTAAGAGGAGGAAGGGGACTTTTTTCAAATCGTCCCCTGCGACGCCGATATCGATATTGTCGCAGGCAATCGAACCGGAAGAGATGACGGAGACAGCGGTTTTGAGGTAGGAGATGTGGCTCTCTGGGTCTACCGAGATGAACAGGACGCGACAGGGGAACTTTTCAATGACGGTTTGGACAATGGTTCGAAAGTAGTCGGTGCGCGAGGAGAGGGAGCTAAAAATAATGAGATTAAAAAGACAGGCTCTGGTTTTGTTTTCTTTGGCGAGCGCCTCCCAAATTTGGAGAAGTTCCTCCTCGATGCGGGCTGGGTCGACAATGAGCTGTGTGGTCATAATTTGCGCCAGGAGCGGTTGTCTTTTGCAATCAGGGTATTGGCTTCCTCAGGGCCCCAGCTGCCGGAGGCGTATTGGGGGAGATCTTGAGCCCCTTTGGCCGCCCAGGCTTCTAAGAGGGGGGTCAGGATTTTCCACGAGTGGAAGACCTCATCGGACCTGGCAAAGAGGGTGCTGTCGCCGGTCATGCAATCCCAGATGAGTCTCTCATACGCCTCAGGGGGGGCGGCGCCGAAATAGGAGCCGTACCGGAAGTCCATCTTGACCGGTTGTATGGGGCTGCTCGGTCCGGGGACTTTGCAGTTGATTTTCATCGAAATGCCCTCGTCGGGCTGAATTCGGATGGCCAGGACGTTCCGGTCGTGTTTTTTTCCATTTTGTTGAAATAAAACGCCGGGGGCGTCTTTGAATACAATGGCGATTTCAGTGGCTCGTTTGGGGAGTCTCTTTCCACTTCTTAAATAAAAGGGGACTCCAGCCCAGCGCCAGTTGTCGACAAACAGGCGGAGCGCTACGTAGGTCTCTACGGTTGAATTTGGAGCGACATCTTTTTCTTCGCGGTAGCCGCAAACACCTTGTCCATCGATGAATCCGGGAGCGTATTGGCCGCGCACAAAATCCCCCTCGGCAATCGGGCGGACGGACTGAAGGACTTTGACTTTTTCATCGCGGATGGCCCCTGCGCTGAGCGAAACGGGAGGTTCCATGGCGACGAGAGATAAAAGCTGCATCATGTGGTTTTGGACGATGTCTCTGAGGAGCCCCTCTTCTTCGAAAAAATGGCCGCGAGAGCCGATCCCGATATCTTCCGAAACGGTGATTTGGATATGGTCGACGTGGTTGGAATTCCAGAGCGACTCGAAGATCGAATTGGCAAACCGGAAGACCAGGAGATTTTGGACCGTCTCTTTGCCGAGGTAGTGATCGATCCGGTAGGTTTGTGTTTCGTGGAGGTACTGAGCGATCTGTGTTTGCAGTTCTTCTGCAGAAGCTGAATCGTGGCCAAATGGTTTTTCAATGATGACGCGAGACCACTTGTCTTTTGTTTTGTGGGCGTCGTAGATCATTCCGAATTTGCGCAATTTTTCGATGATCATAGGGAAAAATTTCGGCTGGACAGAGAGATAAAAAACCCGATTTCCTCGAGTGCCGTATTTGCTGTCGATCTGGGCTAGCAAAGTCGCCAGTGCCCGATACCCTTCATCGTTGTCAAATTCGGAACAGTGGTAAAAAAGCTGCTCTTGAAAATGGCTCCAAAAGAGTTCGTCTACCGGCTTAGACCTAGAAAACGAACTCACGTCCCCTTTGAGTTCTTGCCGAAAATCTTCATTGGTTTTTTTCCGTCTTGCAAAGCCGACGCAGATAAAATTCGGGGGAAGGAGGCCGTCTCTCCCTAAATTATAGAGGGCTGGAGCGAGTTTGCGACTCGTCAGATCTCCCGTCGCGCCAAAAATCACGAGGACACAAGGGGCCGTTGCGCGCGAGCTGCGGCCTGCTTCAGAGAGGGGATTTGTCATTTACGTCTCATCCAAAAAACTTTGTAGCAGCAATGTGGCTGCCGTCTCGTCTATTCTCGCACTTCTTTGCTTTCGGTTCAAAGAAATCTCTTTGAGAGAGGCCTCTGCCCCCCTGCTCGAGAGGCGCTCATCGCGCAAAACAATAGGGATGTGGAGTGCCTCTTCTAACGCCTTTGCAAACTTTTCCACCTCTAACGCCATGTCTCCCTTTTGCCCGTTCATGAGCAAAGGAAGTCCGAGGAGTACTTTTTCTACATCTTGTCCTTTAAGAGCGGTCGCTATCTCAGCAATTCCCCGCCTTCCGCCGGGAACTGTTCGGTAGGGGAACGCGATCTTTTTCCCCGCATCTGAAAGAGCGATTCCGATCCGTTTTAAACCGTAATCGATTGCGGCAATGCGCCCCACGATTTTCCTTTTTTGAGGTTGAGACAAGTTTGAATAAAATCCCGAAAGAGAGGGTGAGGATCAAACGGCCTGGATTTAAACTCGGGGTGAAACTGGACACCCAGCATCCAAGGATGGGAGGGGATTTCAGCAATTTCACACAGATTTCCGTGCTCTAGAGTACCGGAAAAGACCATCCCCTTATCTTCCATCGCCTTTTTGTACGAGTTATTGAACTCGTAGCGGTGGCGGTGTCTTTCCGAGATAAGCCGTTTGCCGTAGACCTCTGCAGCGAGCGTTCCCGGTTTGAGTTCACAAGGGTAGGCGCCGAGACGCATGGTCCCCCCGAGATTTTGGATATTTTTTTGTTCCGAGAGCATCGAAATGATCGGATCGGGGGTGTTGAGATCCACTTCAGTAGAGTGAGCCAGTTCCAATCCGAGGACATTTCTTGCAAACTCGACGATCATCACCTGCATCCCTAAGCAAAGTCCTAAGTAGGGAATGTTATGAGTGCGGCAGTGCTTTGCAATTGCGAGCTTCCCTTCCCAGCCCCGGCCTCCGAAACCGCCCGGAACGAGGTATCCGTCGCAGCCACTCATGTCGGCATTCCGATCGGACTCAAAGCGCCGAATTTCAATGCTGACACCGGCCGCAATGGCACCGTGATGGAGCGCCTCTAGCACCGATTTGTAGGCATCCTGGTGGTCCATGTATTTGCCGACGACGCCAATGACTACTTTCCCTTGCGGATGGAGGATGTTTTTCAACATCTTTTCCCAGTGAGACAGGTCTGGCTCTTTTCCTTGAAGATGGAGCAACTTGCAAACCATGTCATCGAGCCCTTGTCTGTGCAGTTGCATCGGCACTTCATAAATGCTGCACGCCACATCTTGCTCATCAAACACCCCTTCCCGAGGGACATTGCAAAAGAGGGAGATCTTGTCTTTGATCTCTTCCGAGAGAGCCTGCTCACAGCGGCAAAGAAGAATATCGGGGATGATCCCAATGCTCCGGAGCACTTGAGCGGAATACTGAGTCGGCTTGGTCTTTAGCTCTCCTGCCGCTTTGAGATACGGGACGAAGGTTAGGTGGATATTGATGCAATCTTTGGAGTGCTCATATCGAAATTGCCGAATCGCCTCTAAGAAGGGGAGCGACTCGATATCGCCGACTGTGCCGCCGATTTCGACCAAGACCACCTGAGGGGTCGGTTCCTGCTGAGCGCACGCCAAGATACGAGCCTTGATCTCATCGGTTACGTGAGGGATCACTTGGACCGTTTTGCCCAAATAATCGCCCCTTCGCTCCCGCTTGATCACAGCGTCGTAAATTTGGCCCGTCGTCGCGTTGGAAAGTCTTGACAAAGGAGAGTGGGTATAGCGGTAGTAGTGGCCCAGATCGAGATCGGTTTCTGCGCCATCATCTGTGACATACACCTCTCCGTGCTGGAAAGGATTCATCGTCCCCGGATCGATATTGAGGTACGGATCGAATTTGAGCATGGCGATCGGAATGCCACGGCTTTCGAGAAGTTGACCGATGGAAGCTGCTGTGAGCCCCTTGCCGAGTGACGAGACGACCCCGCCCGTTACGAAGATGTATTTAGTTGACATAGATATTGCTCGAGTTTGACGAGATCTTGAGGAGTGTCGACACCGAGAGGCATTTCCTCCACGACGGCGACTTTTATACGGTAGCCCCTTTCCAGGATCTGAAGCTGTTCTAAATCTTCAGAAAGCTGCAAGGGGGTAGGAGATAAAGGGGGAAGATCGAAGAACGCTCTTCGATAGGCGTAAAGGCCGATGTGGGCATACGCCTTGACGTCGCCCGCGCAGTGGGGGATCGGGGCCCTGCTAAAGTAGAGCGCATTGAAATTCTGGTCGAATACGCATTTTACGACGTGAGGCGATAGAAAATCGGTTCGGTCGGTCAGATGCGTCACCGCCGTCGACACGAGCGCTTCGGGATCCAATTGGAGCGCCTGGACCACTGCGCCGAGAGTCTGCGGGTTTGTGCAGGGGTGATCCCCTTGCAAGTTCACGATGATGTCTGCCTGACCGATTTCGGGAGAGGTTTTGACCGCTTCGGCGATCCGCTCAGTCCCATTGCGGCAGGTGGGCGAAGTCCAAACGACATTGGCCCCCATCGCCTGGATGTGCTCGGCAATCGGCTCGCTATCGGTCGCCACATACGTGTAGTCGATAAAAGGGCAACGGAGCGCCCGTTCCAAAGTGCGCTCTAATACGGTCTTCCCCTGAGCCTTTTCCAGGAGTTTGCCCGGAAAACGGGAGCTATTCAAGCGAGCTGGGATCACACAAATCGTTCTCATAGATCAACTTTACACCCCCCTCATTTGCCTTTCAAGTGGTATATTTTTCTTTGTTTTATTATACTTGGCCCCAT
>CAIVVG010000144.1 GCA_903909295.1 uncultured Chlamydiae bacterium | reverse complement strand
CTCCGATTTTCCTTTGTTTCTTTTTAGAAACATTCTAATCTATACGCTATGAGAAACCTCTGTCTTATACTCTTATTTTTGGTTGGGTGCTCCCCCTCCAAGCAAACTGCTCTGGATGCTTGGATGAGCGATAGTAAAAAATTGAAAGTCCTTTCCACAACCGCTCAAGTGGGGGACCTGGTCGCTCAGGTCGGAGGGGAACGGGTGGATGCGTGGGTGTTGATCCAGGGAGACCTCGATCCTCACAGCTACGAGCTCGTGAAGGGGGACGGGGAAAAATTTCAACGGGCCGATCAAATTTTCTTTAGCGGATTGGGCCTAGAGCATGGGGCAGGTGTGGCCCAGCAGCTAAAAGGGAATCCGAAGGCTTTGGGGGTCGCGGATGCAATCCGGGAGCTCCGTCCCGATGAGATTTTATTTCGAGGGGCAGCCCCCGACCCTCACCTCTGGATGGATATTTCCCTCTGGAAGGAGGGGGTAGGACCTATTGTGGCGGCTCTGAGTGCCAAAGACCCTGATGGAGCGGCTTACTATAGGGAACGTGGCGAGCAGCTCGTTTTAGAGCTGACGCAGGCTCATGAGGCCCTGCAGAAGAGTTTGAGGGAGGTTCCTGAGGAAAAGCGGTACCTCGTGACGAGTCACGATGCGTTTCACTACTTCGCAAGGAGTTATTTGGCGGAGCCGGGAGAAATCGATTGGCGCAAACGGGTAGCAGCTCCTGAGGGGCTCGCTCCGGATGGGCAGCTGGGCGGGCGAGATATCCAAAAAATCATCGATTTTGTCCGTGAGCGATCGGTCGCGGTGATTTTCCCTGAGACCAACGTGAGCCGCGACTCGATCAAAAAAATCTGTTCCGCAGGAAAAGAGCTCCAGATCGATATTCGGATTTGTCAAGAGCCTCTCTATGGCGACTCGATGAGTGGGCTCTCTTATTTGGAAATGATGCAGCGCAATGGGAATGTACTAAAATGCAATTTGCAATCGACGCCGACGAACTGACGGTCAACTACGGAAAGACACCGGTCCTTTGGGGCGTTTCCCTCCAGGTGCCGCGCGGCAAAATGGTGGGGATCATCGGTCCGAATGGCGCCGGAAAAAGCACCCTCCTCAAAGCAGCTTTGGGATTGGTAAAACCCCTCTCAGGTCACATTCACCTTACGGGGAAAGTGGCTTACGTGCCCCAGCGCGAATCGGTCGATTGGGATTTCCCCATTACGGCAAGGGAAGTGGTTCTGATGGGGCGCTATGGCCATTTGGGGCTATTTGGTAGGCTGAAAAAAGAGGATTTTGTAGCCGCCGACGAGGCTCTAAAAGCTGTTGGGATGGCCGAGTTTGCCGGGAGGCAGATTGGGCAGTTTTCAGGGGGGCAGCAACAGCGCCTCTTTTTCGCAAGAGCTCTTGTACAAAATGCCGATACCCTTTTGCTCGATGAGCCCTTTGCCGGCGTCGATCTCACCACAGAAAAAGTCCTCGTTGAACTCTTGAAAAAGCAAAAAAAACAAGGGAAGACCATCTTCGTTGTCCACCACGATCTGCCGACCGTGGAAGAGTACTTTGATTGGCTCATCTTGCTCAATTCCCGTTTGGTCGCTTCCGGTCCTGTATCAGAAGTTTTTAAAAAAGAGCATCTTGCGAGCGCTTTTGGGAAAAGCCAGTTCTTGTTCGATGAAGCCACCCGCCTCTCTGCCAAAAGTACGAGCGGGCTTGTATGATGCACTTTTTTACAGATCCGGTCCTCCGCGCGCCCACTTGGGGGTGTTTGCTGATGAGCATTGCTTCGGCCCTCATGGGAGTGCCCCTCTTGCTCAAAAAGCGTTCCCTTCTCAGCGAAACGCTCTCCCATGCGACCTATCCAGGCGTGGTCGCTGGAGTCTTTCTTTTTGCCGCTCTTTTTCCGAGCCGCGATGAGTGGGTATTTCTCGCCGTCTTAGGGGGCGCATTTGTCTTTGCTCTGCTCGGTTTTTTTACTGTGAACCGTTTGGAGTCGAGGTACAAAGTGACGGGTGATGCCGCACTTTCCTTTGTGCTGGCCCTTTTTTTTGGAGCGGGGATTGTCGGGGCGAGTGCTTTACAAGCGATATTTCCTGGGTGGCAAAAGCAACTCCAGATGCTCCTTTTTGGACAAGCCGCGACGATGCAAGATGTCCACATTGTGATCTACGGCGCTTTAGCTCTTGTTGTAGCCTGTTTTTTGTGTCTGGTTTTTCGCCCCCTTCAGGCAATTTTATTTGATCGCGATTTTGCCGCGAGCATTCGCCTCCGCATCGGCCTTTTGGAGAGGCTCTTCATCGTCCTTTTCGTCCTCTCGCTCATCATCGGCATCCGCAGCGTCGGCGTCGTCCTCCTCTCCGGCATGGCGATTGCGCCCGCAGTGGCTGCGCGCCAATTTTCCGACCGACTCCAAGTGATCTTGTGTCTCTCTGCCCTCTTTGGAGCCCTCAGCGGTTTTCTCGGCAACGTCCTCTCCGTCTGGGGCTCGGAAGAAGGCCGCGGCCTCCCCACAGGCCCCATGATCATCCTCGTCGGAACCACCTTTGCCCTGCTGGCCCTCCTCTTTGCTCCTCGCAGAGGGTTTGTGTTTCGAGTGGGGCGCGTCGCCGCGTTTCGCTTCCGCTGCCTGAGAGAAAATATTCTCAAGGCACTATGGAAAAAGGGAAAGGTCCCTTTGAGGGGCTTACTGCCGAAAATGGCCCTTTGGAAGTTGCGCCGGCACGGCTTGGTGGTGCGGCAAGGGGGAGTTTTTGAGCTCACCGCAACAGGAAAAGTACAAGCCGCGCATATCGTCAGGCTCCACCGGCTGTGGGAGCTTTATTTAACCCAGTCGCTCGGATTTGAAGTGGCTAAAGTTCACCATACAGCCGAAGAGATGGAGCACATCCTCACCCCCGAAATTGAGAAAGAACTCACCAGGCTGCTCAAAAATCCGAAACAAGATCCCCACCACCAACCGATTCCGGAGATCCCATGAATCCCTATTGGGGCGCTCAGTTTTTCTCCTTTTTTGCGGTCCTGATCCGACGGATGGTCGGGGGAACCTCCGAACTTGCGCCCGACGAAGTACAACTCCTTGTCCTCGCTGCAGCCGGCATCTCCTGTGGCCTCATCGGACCTTTTTTGGTGTTACGTAAAATGACCCTCTTTGCAAACTCCCTCTCCCACACCATCCTGATCGGCATAGCCGGCGCCTACCTCCTCACCGCTTCTTTGTGGGGCGCCGGGATGTTCGATCTGTCCACCCTCCTGATTGGGGCTTTGGTGGCGGCGTTGCTCACCGCTTTGCTGACCGATTGGCTCATCCGGTTTTTCCGCCTCCAGGAAGATGCCAGCGTGGGCCTCGTCTTTACCGGCCTTTTCGCCCTCGGTGTTGCGACCGTCACCTTCTACACTCGCGACCTCCACTTGGGAATCGAGGCAGTGATGGGCAATGTCGACATCCTCCAAGTGACCGACGCCAAAGTGACCGCTTGGCTCGCCCTGATCAACCTCGTGTGCGTCCCTCTGTTCTATCGACAATTTCAGATCGTCAGCTTCGACCGGAACCTGGCCCTGACCCTCCGCGTCCGATACGGCCTCTTCCATTTTGCGATCCTCTTCCTCACCGCCCTCACCTGCGTCGCCGCCTTCCGCGCCATCGGCGTCATCCT
>CAIVVG010000143.1 GCA_903909295.1 uncultured Chlamydiae bacterium | reverse complement strand
ATCTTCGGAAGATCTCCCTCTCGGATGGCTTGTGAGATTTGGAGCTTTTCCCCCGTATCTGGATAGGTCTTTTGAATCAGCTCGAGGACCCGTTGCTGTTTTTCAGGGTTATCCATCTCTCGGTAGCACTCATACAAAATGACCATCAGGTCATTATAGGCGGGAAACGACTTGTCGACGTGGGCCAAGCCACTTTTTTCAAAGGCGTCGACCGCTTCATCGTACCGGTTGCCCAAAAAGTAGCAGAGCAAAATGTCGTACTGCACTTCGAGTTTTCTCTCCTTGTCCTCAGGCGGAAGGAGAATCTCGGCCCGTTTGAATGTGGAAACAGCGCGGTACAGGTCGAGCTGATCGGCAAAGACGCGCGCGATCACGTATTCTCTGCCCCAATCGCTCGATCGCTCCGAAGCACTGAGAGGATGGAACGCTCCTTTGAGGTGCTGGAAGTGGCGATCTTGTAGGCAGTAGTCAACTCTGGGATCGATCCGGTCAGGGACGCGATAGCAGGCTGTTGCAAGCAATAAGAGTAAATAGAGGTAGGCTTTCATGAGCCCTGAGTTTACTCATCATCGATGGTTTTAATCAATTCCATTCCCTCATCGAATTGATGTTGGAGGAAAGGAGTGCCGGTCAGGTCGCGGAAAGACCCTTCTTGTTCGGCGGAAATATCGCGCATGTCTTCGAGGGAGTTGATCAGGCGCGGACGGATGAAGATGACGACGTTGTTATTGGCGATGGTGTCAGCGGAGGTAGAGAAGAGGGCTCCTACGCCGGGAAGACCGCCTAAACAGGGAATTCCTTGCTTGACTTTGGTGTCCGTGTCATTGACCATGCCGCTCAAGATCAAGAAGTGGTTATTGGGAATATGGACCGTGGTCTGCAGGGTGGTTTTCGTCGTGGAGATCCCGTTGACTGATTGGTTTCCTTGGCTATTCGAAATTTGCGCTCCACTGACATCGCCGATTACCTGGGAACTGTCAAGGGCAATGTCCAACGTGATGATGTCCGAATTTCCCAACACGGGAGTGATAGTGAGGTTAAAGCCGATATCTCGATACTCAATGTTGGAGGTGAGGACCGTTGCATTGCTCCCGGTGTTATTGACAAAGGAGCCGGCAAAGGGGATGTTCGATCCAGAGAAGAGCGTGGAGGTTTTTCCATCTTGGGTAATGATTTTAGGCATCATCACAATGGAGGTCTCTGTATCGGCTTGTACCGCTGTGAGGAGAGAGCCGAGAGAGAGAAAACTCTGCCCATTGTGCTTAATGATCTCTCCAATCACCCCTAAATCAAAGGTGCCGATGGGAGGGGGGATCATTTGAGGGGTAGGGGTATTGGAGCTCGTTATTTTACTTAAATTCTGCGTGAAGAGGTCATTGGCGACAGAGGTCGTGTTATTGACCGTTTGCGGGACTCCAACAGTGTTATAAGTGTTGCCGGAGAACTTGTTTTTGTACTTGTAGTTAGCGCCCCATTCGAGTCCAAATGTCAGTCCGTTAGAAAGAGAAGTTTGGAGCACCAAAACCTCGATGAACACTTGCTTTAAGGGGACGTCCAAATTCTTCACGAGCTCTTTCAATCGGGTGAGTGTCTCTTGGTCGCCGGAAAAGAGGAGCGAATTGGTCACCTGGAGCCACTGGATGGAGTTGATGGCGTTGAGGAGATTTTGGCTGATCGAGGCGTTCGAGACGGCGATGTCTTTGGCAATCTGTTTGAGGGCGCCTTGGATCTCGTCTCCTTTATGGAATTGGAGCTTGTAGACGAGGAAGCTGGTGTTGTCGATCGACTGGATGGGCTGTCCGAGTGCTTGCGTATCTAAAGCGCCGCTGGGAAGGTCGAAGGTGAGGAGGAGCTCTTTGACTTGGTCGAGCGCTTTGGGGGTACCGGTAAAGACGAGGGTTTGTGTTTTGTCGACCCATCGCATCGATTGGATGGCGTTGAAGAGCTCGGGGTCGGACAGGCCGCTCATTTTGAGGTTGTCTGCAAATTCGAGCATGGTCTTTTCAATCTCAGGGCCGGGGAGCGACTGGGGCTTGTAGACAAAGAAGTTCGAGGCGGTTCCGATCATCGGGCCAGAGGGGCTGGCCAGGCTCGATACGTCAAATTTTTCTACCAGTGCCTGCACTTTGAGGAGCGATTCTTCCGGTCCGGTGAACATGATCGAATTGGTCTCTTTTACATATTTCATGCTGCTGAGCGTCGCGATGAATTCTTTATCTTGAGCGCCCGATTTTTTTAGATCGGAGGCAATTGCTCGGAGCGCGGTGATCACTTGGGCGCCGTTTGCGCTTTTCAGTTTGTAGAGGAGATAGGTGCTTTTGCCCACTTTTTGGATCGGCGAGTGTTTTGCCATGGGGATGTCGATATCGACGAGGAGCGCCTTGATCTTGCCCAGTGCCTCCGGAGCGCCTGTAAAGACGATCGAGTGGGTCGAGTCCACATACTTCATCCCATCGATCGATTGGAGCAGTTGCGGATCGGCCAGTTCCGATTTGCGCAAGTTCGATGCGATGTCGCGGAGCGATTTTTCAATCTGAGGAGCTTCCATGTTTTGCGGTTTGTACATGAAGAAATGGCTTTTCGATCCGCCATTACGGGGATGGTCATACTGAGCAATCAGCGCCTTGACCTCTTCGAGTGCTTTGGCATCTCCGGTCAAGACGAGCGAGTTGGTCTCCTTCACATAGCGCATCCGATCGATGACCTTGAGGATTTGAGCATCTTTTGCATCGGACGATTTGAGCCCTTTGGCCAAGCTGTCCAAATCATCTTCGATCTGATCGCCTGTCGCGTACTGGAGTTTATAGACGTAGTACTGCCGATCGGCATTCGAGGGAATATCGACCGTAGCGACCAGCCCTTCCACTTTTTTGAGCGATAGGCTATCGCCCGTAAAAATCAGCGAAGAGGTGGATTTCACCCATTTCATGCTCTCTAAGGCGTGTAAAAAACCCGGATCGGCGAGTTTATCGGACTCGAGGTGGCTCGTCACGTCTTTGAGCGATTTGGAGAGCTGTTCTCCGGAGAGGTGGAGCGGCTTATAGATGTAAAACTGGGTGTTGGAAAAGGAGACATCTCCTCCGGTGTCTACAGAAGAGAGGAGTTCTTTAACTTGGGGGAAAGAGGTGCTGTCTCCCGAAAAGATGAGCGTCCCTGTGACCGGGTTGACCTTCATGCTCTCGAGGGTAGCGAGTACTTTAGAATCGATCCTCTGACTATTTTTGAGCATGTGGATCATCTCGAGGACGGAGGCCTCAATCTCTTTAGCCGATCGATTTTGGGGAGTGTAGACGAAGAGGGTGGCCGCGCTCGGCTGGGGAGTATCGATGGAGGGGAGGATCTCTTTGATCTTCGCAATGGAAGTGCCCGGTCCGATAAAAAAGATCGAATTGGACTCGGGGATCCATCGGGCGGTTGCCACTGTATGGAGCAAGTCGGCCTGAGCGGGTCCTTTCTTATCAAACCCATCCACGACGGTTTGCAAGCTTTTTAACACCGCCTCGCCCGAGGAGCTCTGAACTTTATAGACAAAGAATCCCTCTTCTCTCGATTTTTGTTCGGCGAGAACCTCTTTTTTGACAGGGGTATCGAGGGTTTTCAAGACGTTCATCGCCTGCTGCGCGAGATCGGGAGAGGAGACGATGAAGATCGAGTGGGTCAAATCTTGGGGGACCAACATGAAAGGGTGCCCCTGCGTTAAGGGGGTCATCATCTGGTTGGCGAGGATCGCGAGCTGCTCTGGGCTATGGTGCAAAACTTCATAGCTCTTGATTGAAAAATTCGAGATCGGCGAGTCGAGATTTTCAATCAATGTGGCCACTTTATCGACATTCATAGTGATGTCGGTCAAGATCAGATGGTGTGTCTCAGGAGAAGTCTCCAAAATGGCGCTCGATGAAATCATCGGTCGGATGATCGCCGCGAGGGAATCGGGCTTGACGGTTTTGGTCCGAAACAGGCGGGTCACAATCGGAGAATTGCCCTCCATCCCCCCTTCGGTCACAAATTTCGCGATCTGTTTGACATCTTGCGATTTGTGAATGACCAGATTATTTCCCTGCTCGAGGAGAGTGAGGCCGTGAATGCGGAGCACCTGAATCAAAGTGGCCATCACCGTCTTGGGCGTCATCGGCTCATCGGAGACCACGGTCATTGTAAAATTGAGATCGGTGTCGTCGTAAATAAAATTGGTCTTACAAATCTTGCTTGCGAATTGTAAATACTCAATGATTGAAATTGTTTTGTAATTGATGGTGTAACTGTCGACTGCTACAGAGGTTTCTTGCGCATAGACAGGGGCCACCGACAGAAAAACGCTCAATAAAAGAGTGGCGCGAGACCAGTGCATCTTTACCTACCCATTCTCAAGTGTACCGGTCTGAACAAAAAAAATCAAAACATTCTCCGGATAGAAATAACAGTTGATGTTCGCCCAGGAGCGCGCCGCTTGTCGGTTAAGTGGTAGAGCACCCGTTCCGCTTGCGCTTGAGGCGCCAAAAGTTGGTGTTCTCCAATCCACTCCGTTGCAGGATCTTTTGAGGCATCTCCTGAATAAAAAATCAACGTATCGCCCACGCGCCAATTGTCTCCTGTTTCCAATAAAGCGGCATTGGCGTCGCTGCCCAACGCTCCATTCGGCGTCGCAAGCATTCGGATTTTTTGCTCCTCTTCTGGCACATGCCATATATTCCCCGATTTACAAGAGATAAAGAGAAGCTGATCTTGTTCGGGACTTAAGAGGATGAAATTAAAACTAAAAGCCTCCCGCATCGGATCTTCGCTCAATGTGCGCCCCAAAGATTGGAGCATCTGCGTCGCGGTCTGTTTCCCATTTTTCGAAAAGAAGTCGATCGCCATCCGAACCATTCCGCGGAGGACAGAAGCGTGTAAGAGAGCTGCCACTCCCGACCGGTTGGGCTCAGCCACAACGATTGCCAGCCGATTTTGAGACAGAGAAAAAAAGTCGATGTAAAGGCCGCTGAGCACCTGCCCAGGACTGATCGCAAGTCCGATGTCCACCTGCGGCCAATGAGGCCCCGTTTTAGGGAGCAAAATCGATCGGGTTTGCTCGATCAATCCCAACACCTCTTCCGATATCTCTTCTTGCACCTCTTCTGATCCACCGAGCTGCGTTTTGATGATCTGAGAGATATCGGTGATGAAATCGACGATATCTTGGTACCGATCTTGAGGATCGGTCTTCAGCGTCTTATCGATGATTTTAGACAAGGCTTTGGGCAAAAGGGCCAGATGGATCACCCCATGACTCAAGCGCCCCAGTAAAAGTTCATAGGCGATGATTCCCAAGGAGTAGATGTCGGAGGCATACGTGACATGGAGCGGATTTTCTTTTTGTTCGGGACTCATGTAGACAGGCGTTCCCATCACGCGACGCGTTTTGGTGATCCGCTCAGAGTCCGCCTCTCCTTGCAATTGAGCAATTCCAAAGTCAATCACCTTGATCTCACCTGTTTCGGTGATCAAAATATTTTCCGGTTTGAGATCGCGGTGGATGACCCCGTGTGTGTGGAGATGGCAAAGAGCATAGGCCACCTGGAGGATGATCTCGAGGGCTCTCTTCTGAGAGAGCGACTTTTGTTGGATGAACTGCCGCAGCGAAATGCCCCGGATGAATTCCATCGCAATGTAGAGCCCCTTTTCCCATTGCCCCTGACCGTAGAGTTTGACGATATTCGGATGATCGGTCATCGCGATGATCTGGGCCTCTTTCAAAAATCTGCCGACCATCTCTTTGTGTTTGAGGTATTTGGGGAGGAGTACTTTGACAATGATCGGCAAGTTGCTGCCCGGATGAACGCCGAAGTAGAGGAGGCTCATCCCCCCTTTGCTAAAGAGACTTTCGATCTTGTAAGGGCCAATTTTATGCGGCATGGGGGGAGGGCGCGAGTGTTCTTCGGGGATATCGGGGATGGTCAGCTGTTTGTGAAAATCACTCATAAGGCCCATTCCCGCTTTCGGGGTAAAAAAATGAAACACAGAGGCACAGAGAACGGGGAGGTCTCAGAGAAAAATAAAGGATCAATGGTACTCCCTCTGCGATCTTTGCGTTCTCCGCGTCTCTGCGGTTAATCTTTCCCCACTCATGAACCAATTTCTAAAATTCGAAGACCAAAAGCATCGCCCAATTGCATGAGCTCCGCTCTTCCCACGCATTGTCCATTCACGGTGAGCGATACGCCCTGACCGGGGAGTACGCTTAGATCCAGCATATTGCCGGGCTGTAGCTGCATCAACTTTTCGAGCGTGATGCGGAGCCTTGCCACCTCTGCGACAACGGTGATTGGCAGTTCCTTGATCGACTTGACTTCATCTTCAGATGGTTTTTTCATGGGGGCCTCTAGGGTAAACGCGTACTCGCTGAGTTCAATCTGATCGGGGTGAATCTTGACTTGGAAAAGGGGCGTCTCGCCCAAAGTCAACTGCGCCTTTCCGTGCGCGTCTAAGAGGACAAAATCGCCCGGTTCAATCGACGCCCACTCCTCTTGGAAAAGGACGACAGAACCCGTCTCAATCCCGACCACCACCTCTGTGGCGCGGGCCATGGCGGGGGAGACCGACTCTCTTTCGTGGTGAGAAAAATGGCTCACCCAAGAATGGCGGAAAGAAGAGGGGATCAGTAGCTTGCCCCAGCATGTTTTATCGTCAAAGGAGACCTGCACGTCGATGCAAAAGAGAGGCTCATGAGGGATCTGGGCCGATTCATTCATCTGCAAGGTGAGAGAGTCGAGCGGGGCGATTCCTTGAAGGCAGTCGAGCGCCTCTAGCACCAAGTAGCGATAAAATCCCTCTTGGAGCAGCTCTGCCGTCGCCTTACGGCTCTTCGATTTTCCAGTCAGCATCCAAGAGGTCAAGCGAGCGATATCCTCGCGCGCCATCGCCCAAAAGAGATGCCCCTGAATAGGCTCCATAGAAAAAGCCGTTACGAGCGAAGAGCTTATATCGACCTCTCCCCAGCCACTTCCTTCCGGTTTCACAGAGAGTGCGGATAAACCAAAATGGGAGGCGAGCAAAGAGGAAAAACGGGCCCAGTCGAAAGAAGGGGCGTTCCCAAAAAGGGGAACCTCATCGAGCTCTTTCAATTCAGCTTTGATCTTGCGCGCTAAGGGAAAATTCATTTTTGACTCTCTCCCATTCCACCGTTCAAGTCACTTCGCCCCTTATCTCCCTTTCGATGAAAGAGGGGGCGCTCAGTGGTAAATTCTGTATCGATCCGGTTGATTTTAAAAGGCAGTTTACTATTTTGGAAAGCGTTCATTAAATTCGGGATATTTTCCCGGAAAGCTACCACTGCCTGATTCGTTCCCGTTAATCGGATATTTAAAGCATCGGGTGCCGTCGCATATTTTTCAATAGTTATTGTGGCCCCAAAAAATTTAGAATTGGCAAAAGCGGCTTGATTGAGCACAATCACAGTTTGATTGATCCCAGAACCTGGCGGAAGAGAGAGGTAGATCGTCCCGACCATTTGGTAGAAGAGGGAGATCGTATCGGGACTTAAGTGGCTAGAAGCCTGCTGAGTGGCCACCTGCGCCGTATGTTGTATCTCGCGAGGAGCGCGAGCGAGGAGAGAGGGATCGAGATCAAGGGTTTTATGGCCCTGTTTGCTCTGCTCCTTTTGTCCCCCTCGCCCTTCGCGAGAAGAGACTGGAGTGGAAGAAGCGGGCAGGTGAGAAGAAGGAAGGGGAGCGCCAGCGGTCTCTTGCTGGCCCTTTTTATTTCCTTTTTCTTCCCCCTTTTTGGTCGCTGTTTTTGGAACGACGACCTGTTCTAAAGGAGCTCCCGGCAAAGCCACTACCTTTTCCCCTTTTTCTTTTTCACCGGGCATCCTGACAGGCGCTGTTGTTTTTTCTTTATACGTCGGGGAAGAGAGGGGCTGATCAGGGGGAAGATCCGTGTTCACCCAAAATGTTTTGGCGTGGGGAAGTGGCTCTTCATCTTTGTGCTTTGTCTCTTTCGTTGGAAGAGGTTGAGACAGATTGGGGGGAGGGGTATTGTTCGGATTGGGGATCTGATCGTCCTTCATCTTATCGATGGGACGGCGACTGCGCTCTGTATTGGAGCTATAAAAATCGGTTTCAAAAGGGCTCGGCGCACGATTAGAGCTCTCTTTTTCAGGAGTATTTAAGAAAGACTGAAATTTATCCCGTCTCTGTTGCTTGGTCTGTTCATCGGGATCGACCTCGCGCACTTTTTCGACTTTTTGCTTGGCCTCTCGCTCCGCCTTTGTGTTGGAGTTGACATGTTTTGCGCCGCCCGGTTCAATTGGAGGTGTTCGATCTGGACTCATGATTCCCTCTT
>CAIVVG010000142.1 GCA_903909295.1 uncultured Chlamydiae bacterium | reverse complement strand
GGATTTAGGTCTAAGGAAAAAACGGGTGCTGGTACAGGGTTCTTCCTCAGGGCTCGGATTTGCAATTGCGCAAAGGTTCGCACAGGAGGGCGCTATCGTCGCCGTCTGCTCAAGGGATTCAAAACGGATCCAGGCTGCCTCTGAACAGATCCCCGGCTCAGTTCCCTTTGTCTGCGACCTAGACCAAGTGGGGGAGAGTCGAAAACTCATCCAAGAGGTGATCAAAAAGCTCGGTGGCATTGACGTTCTCGTCACTAATACGGGCGGTCCCCCCAAAGGACTCTTCGCCGACCTCTCCAATGCAGATTGGCAAAGTGGCTTTGAGAAGCTCTACCTCAGCGTCATCGAGAGCCTCCAAGAGGCCCTCCCCCCGATGCGCGCCCAAAAGTGGGGTCGGATCCTCCTGAGCACTTCCACTGCAGCCAAAGAACCAATCGGAGCTCTCACCATCTCGAGCTCCCTCCGCTCAGGGCTCCTCGGCCTCATGAAGGCCGTGAGCAATGAGGTCGCCCCCGATGGAGTCACCGTCAACACCCTCATGCCCGGCTACACCAAAACAGAGAGACTCGCCGAGCTCAAAGTCTCTGAAGAAAAGCTCCTCCAGGAGATCCCCGCCAAGAGGCTCGGGCTCCCCGAAGAGTACGCCGCCCTCGCCACCTTCCTCGCCTCCCAGCAAGCCGCCTACATCACCGGCCAAGCCATCGCCTGCGATGGCGGCCTCATCCGCAGTTACTAATTATTTTATTAGTTTCGTTTTATTAATGTGTTTTATAAAATAGCGGAAGAAAAAGCGGAGGTTATTTATGATTAGTATAGTTAAAAAAAATACTTTGATCAGTGACACCATGCGCGCTTATGTGGCTCTGGGAGGAACGAATGTAGAAAAGGTGCAAGCCGCCCTCTCTACAGCGCTTCAAAATATATCGGAAGCTGAGAAGGAAGCATCTCGCCGATCACCCAATTGGAGAGTTGTAGTTCAACATAACGAGAATGCAAAAAAGGCTATATCAGATTTAAGTTTCTATGATAAATGTTTGATCGCAGAGGCCCAAAGCGTTGGTCTAGAGGGACAAATACAACAAATGCGTTCAGCACAAATAGATCCAGCTACAGAGATCGTCTGCTTAGCGATGATAGCAGCGGTAGGCCTCTCGTTGGTTGCGATAGGCATCGGCGGAATAGTTGCCGACTTGTAAAAGAGGGATAGCATGTCAGTCCAATCAACGGGAATAGCGCTCTCTCCGGCAATACTTGTGCAAGCCAAGCTGGCTGAGCAGAATCTGAGTCAGGTTCCCGATGTGCATGAAGTGTTTCATCAGAGTGGTTGGATTCACAGGCATATGGCCAGTTCAAGGTGGATTAACCCCTTTGTAGGGAAGGTTGTTTTCATAATGCCGGTCACTGCTGCTATGGTCGCTGCGGAGACCGCCCGTTATTTGGGGTACGACCGCTTGGCCCGAAGCGCGATGGGGTCTCTGACTCTTTTCACTGAGTATATGCATTCTGTCCCTGCAGTGATCCCCTTAATTAGGACTGTGAATCGCCCTCAGGAGCTCACAGAAGATTTTCCCTACGATATCGGGGTTTGCCTTGGCTCTTCTTTGTATTTTGATTACTTATATGAACGTTCGGTTGGGCCCTCAGCCAGCGCAGCTGAAAGAGAAGGGTGTTTGATCGAATGTGCCAATCTCTTTGTAGAAGGAGCACCTAAAGAAGCATGCCTGCTCCATCGCACTTTCAGTCCCCCCGGGCCTAAAGGCCTGATTATTGAAAATCCACATAGGTTGACCTTAGTGCCCGATGACTTGCGTTCTGCGCCCGACAAGGGGGCCATTTTTTTCTCCAATCAGACCGAGATAGAAAACCTTGGGGACGGCTCTCATCTCGTCTTGATAGATAACGCGAGTGGCTATCACGCCCTCTTAGTTGTGAAATGCTCTGATAGTCAAGGCTATCTTTTTGACCCCGCATACGGATTGTTTAAACTCAGCGGTGGGACATTCGGGGACCTGGTCGTTGGATACTTCAATACACAGTACCGCAGAGAACATAAATATAATTACTTACAGGGAAAACGGGCTGGGTTGCCCGCATCGAGATTGGCCAAGTTATGGGTCGATATTTTCCCGATGAAATTCGATGCTGCAACACCGCAATTTACCCAACGGAATCCGGCACTTGCAGTGGTGCCAGTCAGAGCGCCGAAGTCTTTCCTTGAGGATATCGCAATCCTAGCGACTGACACATTGAGAGCTGGTTTTTAGCCAAGAAATTTCCGTAAGTCATGGATAATACGCCCTCCCCAAAATCGTTGATTTTTATAGTGTTTAGTTAGTATAATTAACGTATGAGATTCAAAGATCCAAGACAACTGATTGACGGTATTTTAAAGAAATCTGTTCTTAAGAAGTTAAGAAAGAATCGGATACATGTCCCCCGAGGAGCTAAAAAACTGTTGATGGAGATCGTCTCAGTTTCAAAGAAAATTGAGGAAAAGGGGCTCCCTGAGCGCTTTGTCCTGAGAAAGCTGAAGGGCAAGCTGGGTCATGGAATTTTTTTACACCCGGATGCAAAGCCGATTTTGAAGGGGGAGGTCATTGCCCCTTATGCGGGGGAAGTCGCGCTGGTCCCTCAAGATAGCGAGAGCGATTCCGATTACATCTTTGGTCTGATTACTGGCTTGGTATTGACCAAGGAGGAACAACGTCTCTTCGATCCGACGAGGAGCTACCGTCCGCGCCGCCGCTATTCATTGGACCTCGATGGGGAAAAGCGGGGGAACTTCACCCGTTTTATCAATCACTCTACAAAGCCGAATATCGAAGCGGAGTTGCTGCAGATTCCCGCCAATTCATTGGGTTTGGAGACGGGGCCTTGCGAAATCATCTACGTCGCCAGAAAGAAGATCTTGCCCGGACAGCAGTTACTTGTCTGTTACGAGGGGAAGGACAAAAGCTATTGGGGGGCGTTAAAGATCAAACCGTTCTTCATGACTCCAAACACATTTCAACTCAATCGGAAGTTACGAGTTATTTCTGTCTAATGTGTTGTTGATTGGTAGGGGAGAGGGGCTGATGTGGTTCCTTCCCGAGATGTTGACCAGAGCGGGGTTTTGGGTCGATGTCATCGGCTCTTCTCGCTGTTTGCGCCATTCCCGGTTTGTTCGCCGCTTTGATTTTGTTCCGAGCGGGGTGTCTTTGATTCCAGTGGTAGTTGAGAGGATCCGAGAGAAGTACGATTGGATCATTCCGACAGAAGACGATACGCTGCGAGAGCTGCTCCAGTCAGAGCTTTCTCTTGAGGACAAACTCAGGGTTCTTCCCGTTCAAAGGGAAGAGCATTTTTCGCATCTTTTTTCTAAAGTGGGCCTCGCAAAAATATTTGCGGCGCACGGCATTCAGACGCCGCCCTCGCGCGTTGCGCACAATCAGGAGGAGGCGCTCGCCGCGGCGGAGGAGCTTGGATTTCCCGTACTGCTTAAGCAAGACGCCTCCAATGGGGGGTTAGGGATTGATGAGTGGACATACCCTTCATGGGTGCGCGCAGGTCAAGGCCCCTTCTTGGTTCAAAAGAAGTTGGACGGTGTGGAGCTCGATTTATCGGGGATCTTTTTTGAGGGGAAGTTGGTCCACTTCGCCCACTCTAAAATTGAGCGGGTGTGGGGTGGTAAATATGGCCCCTCGTCGCTCAGAACGTATACTCCTCTGAGTCTGGTACCGAGGGAGATATTTGAGGAGTTGTCCCAAATTGGGCGGGCTCTCGGACTTCACGGCTTTACGACGATTTCTTGTATGCAGGTGGGCCAAGAGCGTTTTTATTTTGAGGTCGATGTCCGCCCCAATGTATGGGTTTCCTATTCTCTGTTTTTAGGAGACGATCCCGCCCCTCGCATTCGCAACTGGTTTGCTCAAAGGGAGACGCTGCACCACCCGGCTTCTTCCTCCAGTTCGCAGCAACGGGTCTTTCCCTACCTCTTTCGTCTTAAGCATTGGGAAGTCCTTTGCAATCGATACCGCTCTTGGCATTTTCTCCCTAAAGGGGATCCGGGGGTCTTATTGTGGCTCCTGATCTCCTTCTTTTTCACAACCCCCCTCAAGCAGTTTTGTCTTCGAGTTGCTCCTCCTAAGTACCACGCTCCTCTGCGCCGTCTATATAAAAAATTATTTTTTTGGTAGAATATGCGGATCATCAAAGGAGAGTGTTCTATGCGTCAAATTTACTTGCTTCTCGGTACGGCCTGTTCCCTTATGGCGGGAACGGTTCAAAACGATCTTCCTCCTCGATTGCAGTGGAATGCCAATGGGGGCTACTGCGGAGAAACGGCCCTGATTTCTGGGGGGATTTACTGGGGGCAGTACCTCTCTCAGTACACGGCGCGCGACATCGCTCTGCAAGGCGCTCCACAGACCAGTGGGGCTTTGCTGATTGGAATCAATGACGGTACAGCTGCGTCTGGCATGCGCCTCAATGCAACCGAGTGGGACACCGATAGCGAAGAGAATACAGATGACTTCTTGGTATGGGTTAAGCAGCAGGTAGTTCAGGGCAATCCGGTTTGCATCGGCCTCTATATGAATCAGTCGATTTTTCATCCGGGCAGCAGCCATCCAGGGGATGATGATTATGACCATATCGTCACTGTCTTTCAGATCGATTCCAATGACATGAGCGGGACGGCCTATGATCCGAACGATGTGTTTCATTTCAGCGATCACGGCCTTTACAAAGAGGATGGAGAGCACCGCCCTTATCTGTTCCAGTTGACATTCGGAGAGGCTCAAAAGAGCAGGGCTGAAGCCAATTTACTCAGCAGCCCGATCTACTCCTTGTCGAATGATGCATCCAATTACGGTCTGACCATTCAGGGAGTAGCGGGAGACACACTTCCTGTGAGAGTGGAGACCAGTGTGAATAGTGAGCTTCCCGCAATGGTGAGCCAATCGAATACACCTCCTACGGCAGCACCTGTGACGCTCACCGTGACGGTATCGGGCTTAACGCCTGGGGTTACTTACAATCTGTATCGCTACAATGTGATGGAGAATGTGCCGACGGAACAGTTCAATGCTCAAGAGGCGCGCGCAGTCCAAAAGTGGGTGATTGTGGCGGAGAAGAGTACTTATACGACTATGGAGACAATTGAGTCCAATGAGGTGGCCGTTTACCGAGCGGTCGAAGCTTCCGCTCCTTAGAGGGTGTTCTGTAAAAAAATTTTGATCGATTTTTCGGTTCTTTTGAGCCTATTTTCGATGCAAATATGGGGGGCAATATCGACAACAGTATATAGCCCCCCATTTTTGAACTGCTGCTCGAGCGCAATCTCGGCCATTCAAGAGCCGAGTTAGCCGAGCTATCTGTTAAGCTGCGGCAAGGCACTTGCCGCCCCTTCAGGACGCCGTCGAACAGCCCCACGATCTGGTTTTTGTGGGCGTTCGGAATCACTTTCACCATCAAGATCAAGGGGCCCGTCCCATCGCGGTGTTAGTGATGCCGCTAAACAAGGACGTCGACGAGTTGGTGTTTAGGGTTTTGTCGGATGCAGTACTGCTTGTCCCAAATGTCAGTAAAGAGGATCATCGGGTGCCCTTTTCGGTCTTGGGCAAGCAGGGAAGTCGAAGATTTGGCAAAGGTCTTCATGTCTCCTAAGATCCAGGCGCTGCATTGGTAGGGGAGGTGGGTGAGGATTGTTTCGACGCCATACTCATCTTTCAAGCGGTACTGCATCACTTCAAACTGCAGCTTACCGACGGCTGCGAAGATGAGGTCCCCTTCTCTTTCGTACCCTTTAATCAGCTGGATCGCTCCCTCATCTACTAGCTGCACGATCCCTTTATCAAATGATTTTCGTTTGCCGACATCTTTGGGGTAGAGCCGCGCAAAGACTTCGGGCTGGAATTGGGGGAGGGGCTTGAATTCAAAGCCGCCAGTAATCGAGAGGGTATCTCCGATGGCGAAGAGAGAGGGGTTGATCACTCCGATCACATCGCCGGGATAGGCGATGTCGAGGGTGGTCCTTTCTCCTGCGAGCATGCCGTGGGGGCGGGAGAGGCGGATTTCGCGGCCCAGGCGGTGGTGTTTTACGACGAGATCTCGCTCAAACCTACCGGAACAGATCCGGATAAAGGCCATGTTGTCGCGGTGGCGACGGTCCATGTTGGCTTGGAGTTTGAATACGTAGCCGCTAAAAGGGGTCGTGATGGGGTCGATCTCAACTTCTGTCCCGTCTGCTTTATTGGCGAGGCGGGCGTGGGGGCAGGGGGCTAAGTGGATAAACGCGTCGAAGAAGGGTTCTACGCCAAAATTGGTGAGGGCGGAGGCAAAGAAAACGGGGGTGACTTTGCCGCCTAAGAAATCCTCCATAGAGAACGCATTGCCGGCCATCTCGAGAAGGTCGAGTTCGTCTCGCCATTCTTGGGTCATTTTGGATCGATCTAATGGAACTCGGTCCATTTGCGCTTTCTGTGCGCCGCCATGGGAGACTTTGGTGAAGAGTAAGCACTCTTGGGTCGCGCGGTCAAAAACGCCTTGAAACTCTCTCCCGGTCCCAATGGGCCAGTTCATCGCATAAGATTGGATTTGGAGGACGTTTTCCACTTCATTCATGAGCTCTAAGGGGTCGCGCCCGGGCATATCCATCTTGTTGATGAACGTCAAAACGGGGATTTTTCGAAAACGGCATACTTCAAAGAGTTTGAGCGTCTGCTTTTCGACCCCTTTGGAAGCGTCGAGGACCATGATGGCGCAGTCGGCAGCGGTGAGGGTGCGGTAGGTATCTTCAGAAAAATCTTCGTGGCCTGGCGTATCGAGTACGTTGATGATCGTGTCTTTATAGGTGAACTGCATGGCGGAAGAGGTGATCGAGATCCCCCGCTCTTGTTCCATCGCCATCCAGTCAGAGGCAGCCGCTTTACGTCCTTTGCGCCCCTTCACCATTCCCGCTGTGATGATGGTCCCGGAATAGAGGAGGAGTTTTTCTGTAAGGGTCGTCTTCCCCGCGTCGGGGTGACTGATGATCGCGAATGTGCGCCGTTTTGCGACGGCTTCTTGCAGTTCCTTATCCATTAACGAAGCCGCTCTTTGAGCGTTTGGATATTTTGCTCCTCGGCCAAGCGGGTCTCTGCTGGTAACGAAGGGCGGGTGATCGCAACTTCTAGGGCGTGGAGAGCCTCTTTGTTTTTTCCAAGCACGGCACCGGTCTCTCCTGTATTGACGAGGAGTCCCCATTCATAAACCCAGGGCTCAGTAAAGAGGACATCCGATGAGGGGAAAGGGATGGAGAGAGCGTAGCTCGATAAAAGGTAGCTCATAAGGGGGTACCCGGCCCGCTTATAATGGTCGGCCAAGCGGTAGAGCGGCTCGGCGCGGGTGGGGCGAGCGTGATAGGCCTTCCAATAGGAATCGATAAATACCTCTGAGAGGAGTCCGAGCTTTTCTTGAAGGTGGCCGCTGACGTAAAGGGAGATAAATACTTCTTCGTCAAATCCGCCCATTTTAGCTCGTTTCTGGTAGTTTTTCAACGATTTGGCGTACTCCTGTGCGTTTAAGTAGCTTTGTGCGAGGTAGAATGTATAGCGGCTATTATTGGGATCTTTCTTCAATGCCTCTTCCAAAACGGCCGCATCGTTGAGATATTTATTCGGGTCTTTTGAACGAGCTCCCTCGGCAGAGCGGGACACCACCTTGATTCCTTCTAGGAGGTAGGGGGTAGGATCTAATGGACAGTCGAGGAGTTCGTGAAGAACTCCTTCCCATCTCCAGGGCAACCGATTATTGACGAGTAGTGCTCGGGTATAATCAATGGAATTATCCATCTGCTCATGGACTTTTATGAGATAGCAATCTCGATCGAGTTTGGCCAAGGCGGCTCCGTCGGAAATAACAAATTCCTCATCGGCGTCGATGAAGAGGAGATAGTCCCCCTTCTCCTTAGCCAATTCCATGGCCTGATTGCGGTTCACTTCAAAATTGACCCAGGAGCGTTCGTGCAATTCTCCGGGGATGTCTTTCATGACCTCGCGAATGATCGCTTGGGTTCCATCTGTGGAACCGGTATCGACAATGACCCAATAATCGATGAGGGGTTTTGCGGAGGTCAGGGACCGCCGGATCACCGCGCTCTCGTTTTTGACGATCATATTGAGACAGATCTTCTTCGAGGGGTCCGCCTGAAGGGAACAGATAAAGCAAAGGGAGAGGAAAATCCATCGCATAAGGGGTGATTATACCACTGCGGGCTTTTGTGGGGGAGCCATTTTTTGGTAAACAAAGCTACAGGTTTTCTCGACCCCCGTGAAGAGGAGGGCTCCCATCATGCTGGCGACGCTTTGAAATACTTGTGGAGAATAGGCCTGGAAGCGGGGCATAAACACCGATAAGCCGGTCCTGCCGACAAAGTGTTTGAAAATGCCCATGGCAATCAGGTCGATTTGGTGCATGAGCCCGACTTCATAGGCCCAGCCCAGGCAGTAGTGCCCGCATACGGTGGCGAAAAGGAGTCTTGGCGCCCAAGTTTTTACAGTTTGAAAGTCTGGCATGAGAAAGATTGTACAACAAGGAAGTTATTTTTTGAAAATTATTTTTAGTGGGCAAGAGCCCAGAAGAGGGCAAAGGCCACCGCAACCTTGGCGCCGATGACGACAATCACGCGGTGGAAGTGGCGCTCCAAAAACTGTTTCCCCTTCTCTCCCCAAAGGCACATGGCGCCGCCGATGAGAAAAAAACGACACAGGCGGGCGGCCAGGAAGTAGAGGACATAAGAGGGGAGTGATAGGTGAAAAACTCCCGAGGTGATGCTGATCACTTTCATCGGCAGGGGGGCAAAAGCTCCAACGAAGATGGCGAGCCCTTCGTGATTTTGGAGGTGGGAGGAAATACTGGTAAAGAGGGAAATAGAGATGAGATGGGGCACTACATACGATCCGACGAGATCCCAAAGGAAAAAACCGACGGCGTATCCCATGAGGCCGCTGAGTGTGGAGGCAACGGCCGCAACGGTCCCGTAGAGGAGCGTTTTGCGTCTATTTTGCAAACAGAAGAAGACCAAAATAGCGTCGAGGGGGAGAAATAAAAAGAGCTCTAAAAAAAAGAGGGCGCCAAGCCACAAGTTGGCGTGGGGGGAGTTTGCCTTGGCCACACCCCAGTCATGCAATTTTTGAGTCATTCTCCTCATATCCGCTATTGTACACCAGTTTGGGTTAAAAAAACAGACCTAATAAGTCCCTTACTACCAATGATTAAAACGAATATTTGACGAGAGACTTAAGTTTCTTGTACTTTGAGGAATATGAAACATATTTTTGTTGGACAACCGAAAGGGTTGTATCGATTGTTTTTCACTGAGTTATGGGAGCGGTTTGGCTTTTACACGGTTCAGACCATCTTGGTCCTTTACATGAGCCAAGGACTGCATTACGGGGACCAAAGGGCGTACCTCCTTTACGGGGCTTTTAGTTCTATGTTGTTCTTGACGCCTGTAATAGGCGGGTATCTCGCGGACCGGTTCATGGGATTTCGGCGGACGATCCTCTGGGGGGCGCTCTTTTTCATGGCGGGTTACGGGATCATGGCGATCCCCGGTGAAAAGTTCCTTTTTTTGGGGATGGCCATTGTGATTGTCGGCAATGGACTATTTAAGCCCAATGTCTCCAGCATCGTCGGCGACTTGTACGCGCCGGGAGATCCGCGACGCGATGGGGGATTTACCCTCTTTTACATGGGGATCAACATTGGCGGGCTCCTCCCTCCGCTCTTTGTAGGGGCGCTTGTAGCGGCCTACTCTTGGGGGTCGGGATTCTTTCTCGCCGCTTTGGGGATGGTGGTCGCTCTTTGTACTTTCCTTCCTGCCAAAAAAACATTGCAAGCGGCAGATGTGGGGCGTATGCCGCAGCACAGTCCTCTTCACAGAGGGCCTGCTTACAGAACTAAATTTTATTCTCTGTTGGTAGCGGGGATTATCGCAACAGTTGTGGTTCTCCAGCTCTTATTCATGCATCCCGATAAAGCCAACATCATCCTCATCACAGCTTCAGTCCTCGTGATCGGGTACGTATTGGTCAAAATGTTCAAAGAGCCATTAGTACAGAGGCATAAACTGCTCGCCTGCCTTATTTTGATTGTGATTTCAATGGGATTTTGGGCGGTCTATGTACAGACATTCACTTCGATGATGCTCTTTGCGAGTCGCAACATGTCGAAGGAGTTTTTGGGATTTACGATCAATGCCGAATTTACCCAGTTTTTCAATCCCTTTTTCATCATCCTTCTCAGCCCCTTTTTGAGCAATTTGTGGGTCAAGTTGGAAGAGAAGAAGTGCAATCCCAATATACCGACCAAGTTCAGTATTGCGATCCTCTTCATGGCATTTGGGTATCTCCTGCTCGGCGTAGGGGCCCGTTGGTTCAGCCCCGATGGAATCACCTCTCCTTGGTGGTTGGTGGCGACTTACCTGAGCCAGACTTTAGGAGAGTTATTCATTTCTCCGATTGGACTCTCGATGGTCACCCGTTTGGCGCCGCGCCATTTGACGGGACTCATGATGGGGGTTTGGTTCTTAACGTATGCGGCGGCCTTTGCGATTGGGGGCAGTTTGGCGACCCTTGCCGATGTGCCCAAAGGGACCCCTAGCCTCGTCTCCTTACCGATCTACACTCATGCATTTTTTGTCTATGGCGGATTATCGCTTGTTTTGGCAGCGGTCAGCTTCCTGTTGGCTCCCTACTTGCAGCGGCTCATCCACCCTAGAGAGCCTGCATGAACCTATCCGCAAAGTATAGAGCCGATATTCGAAATCTTTTCGCGCCCAGTGCCCCCAAAAACGGGACGTTTTTGGGGCCCCCTTCGAGTCTCCACATCGCACTGGGCATCGAAAATTTTTTCGAATCTCAATCACTCTACTTTGCGGATAGGTTCATATGAAATTTCAGACACGTCTGTACTTGGTCTTCGTTCTCTTGATTTTTTGTACGACGTGTTTGGGTTTGGGGCTGGTCTACGTTGTGGCGCGCCGCAGCTTGCTCGAAGAGATGCGGAGCAAAGTGCTGACGATGGCGGTCACAGCGGCCAGACAGATGGACGTGGCGACGCTATCCGAGCTCCAGTCTACGAGAGATACCCATTCTCCGCAGTTTCGGAAACTGGTCTCCAAACTGTTGGAAGTGCAAGGGGCCAATCAGCGCGATGACGTCTATACCCTCTACGTCTATACGATGCGTCCGACTCATGAGGGAAGGGAGATGGAGGTCGTCATCGACCCGATCCAAAACAAGACCTTCACCGAATTTCCCGAACAGCTCTATCCGAAGGGGACAAAAAGTGGGATTCTACAGCACTTGAATGAGCCTTGGTCCCCTTCTCATTGGGTGAATGAACCGTGGGGCCACTTCATTGCGGGCTATGCGCCCGTCTACGACTCGCAAGGGAAGTATGTAGGGACGATTGGAATCAACTTATCTGCGCAATCGGTCTCGCGAGAACTCGGCCAGCTGCAGGTTTCGGTGGGGGCCACGATGGCGCTCACCCTCATTGCCGGGCTCATTGCAGCGGTCTTTTTATCCCATTTTGCCACCCACGCGCTCAGTCAAATCTCGTCTTGTGTGCAGCATATTGGCGAAGGGGATTTGAAGGCGAGGGTACCTGTGGAGTCGGAAGATGAGTTTGGCCACCTCGCCATTGCGATCAACCAGATGGCCAAAGGGCTGGAAGAACACGAACGGCTTAAATTGGGATTCATTCGCTACGTCTCCAAGCCCATCATGGAAAAAATCCTCTCTTCTGACATCACTTTTAAGGGAGAGCGGCGCCGCATCACAGTCCTCTTTTCCGATATCCGCGAGTTCACCTCCTTTTCTGAAAGAATCGATCCCGAAGAGGTAGTCTCCGTCTTGAACGAGTATTTAGAAGAGATGTTCAAGGTGATTTTTGCCCATAATGGCACCCTCGATAAGATCATTGGCGATGGGCTCATGGTCGAATTTGGAGCGCCGCTCGACGATCCCTCCCAGGAAAAAAATGCCGTCCTCACCGCCATTGAGATGCAAAAGGCTCTCAGTGCTCTTTGCGACCGATGGCAAGCAAAAGGGCGTCCACGCCTTAAAATGGGGATCGGCATCCACTCAGGGTTGGCTGTGGTTGGCAACATAGGAACCGACCAGCGGATGGACTATACCGCCATCGGAGACACGGTCAACGTAGCGGCTCGCCTCGAAGCTGCGACGAAAGAGCACAACGTCTCCATTCTAGTCAGTGCTGCTACGGTCGAGCAGGTTGCCGGACTCTTTGACTTCAAAAAGCTCGGGCCAATCCAGCTTCCGGGAAGAGGTACACCCATCGAAGTCTTCTCCCTCCGGTGAAGGACTCTCCTCAGAGGTGGCGCTTTTGGACCGAAGGACGTGGGTTCTAAAGAACTCAAGAGCTTGCTGGGCTGAAGGGCGTTTTGTAGGATCTCTCTCTAGCATGGAATGGATGAGAGTCGCGATCGGCTCTTTCGAGTCTTTGGCCGGGAGCCACTGAGATCGGTGAATCGCACGCCAGATCCATTTCTCATGGACCCATGTCCAAGGAGCTTCCCCTTTTACGGGACCATACTGCAGCTCAGCGAGCATGAGACCCAAACCCCAAATATCGTAGGCAGCGGTGTGGACATCGGAAAAATCCGCCTTGTGGCCATCCTTCCTCATCATCTTTGCTGCAAATTCAGGAGGATTCATGGAGCAGGTACCTATCTTGCCCACCGCCCTCCCAATTCGATCTTCCCATCGTTTGTAAAAATCGAAGTCAAAAGTAGAGAGACTTTTTTCATCCAGAGCTACCAAAACATTGCCCAATTTGAGATCTTTGTGGATCCCTTTTTTGTGAATATCTACCATCTGTTGGAGCAGTTGATGGATAAAGAGGTTTTTCTGTTCTTGCGAAGGGGAGATTTTTGTCTGGACCCAATCGAAAAGATTTTCTTGCATTTTCTCTCGGATTGTCACCCATTTGGTCGTCCTGCCATTGAAATAGGTTCCGTGAAAATATTCTTTGACCATCCAAGGAGCGTCGGCTAAATCAGCTCGCGCAGTCTCCTCTGCTTGTCGGTGTTTTTGAGTATACCAGCCATATACTTCTACTGATCTCGCCACAAGCTGCCTGTTGATGAGATCGAATGCTTGTTTGACTTTTTTGAGACACGGGTTCCTATCATCGACAAAAAGAGGGGGCTTTTTCAGACATAAGAAGCACTCTCCTTGGGCTGAAATCTCTGCGGACAGAGGGGCTTTATCCCTTTTGCGAGAAAGGTGGAAGGATCGACCCAGCTCCATGGCGAGGACTGCATGCTCCGCATAAAAAAGCGCCGCTTTTTCCGCCGAGCGAAGAACTGCGTGCGAGCGGAGAGCCGCCTTCATTCCCGGAAGAAACAGCTCATATCTCTTTTTGACGGTACTGAGAACCATCTCGCTCGTATTGTCAACCTCTAAACGAACCAAGGTCTCTATTGATGATGGAAGGGGAGCACAGCTCATAAGGGTGTCCATTATGGACGAAGCGCCCTTAAAAAATCTAGAACAATTTGGGGAGCCGAATGGGGGCGCCCCCCTTGATGGCGTTGATGGTGTCGAGGACCTGGTTGAGATCCAATTTCTGGAAGAGCTCTTTCAACACGAGCTGGAAAATCGCTTTTTCGATCTGATCGAGGGGCAGCCCCGTTTCGCTGCTGATATTGTGGAACTCCATGTGGGCAATGGTCGGATACCTCTTTGTAGAGCCGTCCGCTTGAGTGACCTGCACCGTCAGGTTATTCAACACGAGAGTCTTGATCAAATACCCTCTCTGAGAGCTCTTTGATTCTTGAGCCTCTTTGCTGAGCATCCGGGACCAGTTATTGTCCTTCCCATCTCGGTTGTAAAACTCCACCCCGACAAAAATCGTATCGAGATCGATCTCATCAATCACGAGAGGATCCCCCCGGAGTTGTCCCCACGTAGAATCGATCGTCACATCGCGCGCTGTAAAAGAGGTTTTGGTGCGAGATCCGGGAGGGTTCCCGATCCACAATTCCCGAAGAGAGGCTCTTGTAGAAGAGAGGTCGAACGAACCGACTTCCGCCGGAACGTGGAGCTGTTTGCCGATGAAGTGGGCGGCGATCTGCGTCTTGAGGCTCCAGCCGATCGTTGCGGCGGCAACCGCGAGAACCAGGCAGAAAGCGATGAGGGCTAAGACCTTTTTCATAGAGTTATACCGCTCGTGATTCAAAAATCGGTGCTGCCGGCGTCGAGCAGCCACTGCTTTTAGGTCCGCTTGGCATCCCCTGATTTTTGAATCACTCCCGGTATACTCATATCTTGTTTGCTAAAAAAGGGCAACCCCTTTAATAGAGAGGTATGAAGAGAAAATACAGACTAGCCGCCGGCGTTACTATAGCGATCCTCCTTTTTCTCTGGCTGATCAAAGCGCCTATCTTCGCCACTTACTTCTCTCATAAGGTCAACCTCCCCCTCTTCTTTGACCGGATCAGTTTGGGACTCACTGAGATGGACATTCATAGGCTCAAAGTAGCCAATCCGTGGCGCTTTAAGTCGCGCACAGCCCTGCGGGCCAAGACGACAAAACTCCAATACGATACCCCGAACTTGCGCACCGATCCCGTGATTTTTGACTCGATTGAACTGGATAAAGTCTTTATCGAAGTGGACTTCCTCAACCCCGCCAGCAACCAGAGCAACTGGTCTCTCATAGGGAAAAGGATTTTAAAGGGGGTCAACTACAAGTCGAAAGGGGTACAGATTCGGCAAGTGGTCTTAAATGACGTGACCGTCATCATCAAGGGCAAGCCCGACATCGATGGAGAGCGGCACATCCCCCGCATTGAACTGAGCAACATCGATAGCGAGCACGGATTTCCCACGCAGAACTTGATTGAGCAAATTTTCCAAGAGAGCGGCCTCGAAGAGTTCATCCAGGCAATCTTCTACCCCGAGGAAAAAATCCTCGAAATTCCCTTCCGCATCTTCTTTGGTCCTAAGTAGCGGTCTTTTTCATCTCCCTAGCGATGAACTCTTCAAGCGGAGCGATACCGCCCGAAGCCAGCATAGCGTTCATGAGAAAGCGAGCTGTCTGATTTAGAGGAATTGGCTGTCCCGGAGGCGGGGCCTCCGAGTCAGCCGGATATAGACTAGAGCCGGCTCACAAGCTCGTCTGTAAGTGCTTGTATATCCCCTTCTCCAGTGGGTCTGAGGCCACTATTGCTCAGGTTCGCACCCTCGCGGAAGTCCTCTAGATCCACACCGCTCGTTGGCTGATCGGACATAAACTCTTCTACTGCCACGACGCTCTCGCGCTTATGCATACCGTGCCCGAGCTCCTTCTGGGCAATCAGGAGGCGCAGGGCAATATCTTTTCCTGTCATCTTATCCGTCACAAAGGGAGCTGCCAAAGCTACCACATCTTTCCGTTTGTCAGCAGGGATCTTATTGACAATATGAATGAGCAAGACAACATCTATCGCTGGTAGCTTGTCAGTCAGGAGGGGGATTATTAGGACTGCCGGATCTCCCAATTCATCAGCAGGAATCGTGCCGACAAACATAAGAGGGTGTTCTGTAAAAAAATTTTGATCGATTTTT
>CAIVVG010000141.1 GCA_903909295.1 uncultured Chlamydiae bacterium | reverse complement strand
CTAACCAAAAGAACCGAAAAATCGATCAAAATTTTTTTACAGAACACCCTCTAAGATTGCAAATATCCTCTTAAGAACTCTCCCAGTGTAAAAATAAAATTTGTCATATTACCAAAACTCTGATATCCTCGGTGCCACTAATG
Source organism: uncultured Chlamydiae bacterium (assembly GCA_903909295.1). Classification (GTDB taxonomy): domain Bacteria; phylum Chlamydiota; class Chlamydiia; order Chlamydiales; family SM23-39; genus CAIVVG01. The sequence goes on along the minus strand of CAIVVG010000141.1, from coordinate 3,567 downwards.
GACTCAATGGATTTTCATGAGCTCTTCAATCTCCTGCAAAATACCGATGAGACGGATCGTATCGAAGCAAAGACCGCCACTCACGGGATTGGGAAAAGCTTTCTAGAGACGGTGTCAGCATTCAGCAATGAGCCAGATTTGGGTGGTGGTTATGTTTTGCTAGGAATTACGAGGGATGAAGAAGCCAGAGATGCAAAATACAGAATTGTAGGCATCTCTGATCCTGACCAATTGCAGAATGATATCGCCTCTCAATGCAAGCAGTGCTTCAACATCCCCATTCGACCCATTTTACGGGCTGTATCACATCCTCTCGGACCATCAACGGCGTTGATACGTTGGCAGCGAGCTCTCACCTCAGACGACTGAGAGATTTGGAACTCCTCGAACAAAAAGGCAGGGGGAACACCACTTATTATGTACCTACCAAGCGATTATTGGCTCCAGATGTAAGCTCGCTAACCGCTCTTCAAAACTTGATCAAACATGGTCATGTATAACCAAATGATCAGATTTTGATCGAGGGCTATCATGCCCTCGGTTTAATCTCCTGGCGCTGCGAATTGCTTCGCCGCCTTGCCCCCGCGGATGTATAAATACACCGCTAGGCAAAACACACCAGGCCCATCGCTCTTTTACAAAAGCGAGGTCTGAGCCAGACACTATCGAAGGGGTGTTCCCTTCGTATTTTTGGGACAAGTCTCGCAAGACTTTCCTCAAACCGTTGATTGCGGCGTTCTCGTCGCGAATGTGTTCGGTCTGACATTGTGGACAGTGCCATTGTCTGAGTGGGACAGGGATTCCCTGTTCCACGATGTGTAGGCAATGGTGACAAGTCCGGGTTGTCCCTTTTTCATCGAATTCGATGAAGGACTTCCCTGATTTACGGGCTACCCAGGAGAGGGTGTTTTTCCAACGGCCGATCAGGGATCGATTATTCATAGCTCGCCGCATGGGCTTCGTGATTCCTTCTCCATTGGGAGTGTAATCTCCGATGCCGACGCAGTCGTAGTTTTTGAAGAGTCGGTGGGCGCTTGTGAACATAAACGTCTTGGTCTGTTCTCGTCGTTTATGCAGGGCTTTTTTGAGGGCGTGATCATACTTTGCCCAGTTTTTAGAGGGGAGATAGAATTCTTTTCCCGTGGGGATACCTTTTGTATCTGTGACGGGGACTTTTTTGGACTTTTTATTACAGTTGTCTCTTTTACTTTTGAGCTCGTCTAGCCGTTTGTCGTAGTTTTTAAGCCATTGGGGGGAGTCGATTTCAACAGCGGTTCCGTCTGTATCGACTCCATAGGCCAGATTTTTATGATTAGGGTCTAGGGCTATGACCTTTGCGATGGGTTTTTGGGCGGGGAGTTCTTTCCGGACGGTGAAAACGGCATAGTAGTGTCCTAGCTCAGAGGTGATTCGAAGATTGCGGACGATGTGGGTTTTGAGCAAATGGGCTTCGGGGAGATCGAGGGTAATCGAGCGGTGTTTTCGGTCTTTGCCTATGCCGAGAGATAGGGTCAATGTGTGCTCTTGGATTTTAAACCCTTTTTCGGGTTCATCGTAAAAAAGGGAGAACCAGTTTTGTTTCCAAGCTCGGAATTTAGGCCATCCTACTTGGGGGCCTTTCCGTTTGCCTTTTTTCGATTTTTGATGGGTGCGAATGGCGTCGCTCAGTCTGAGGGCCGTATTTTTTAGAGGAGAGGAGTGAACGACTCTTAGGAACGGGTGCTCTTGTTTGATTTGGGGGAGCTCATTTCTGAGCCCTCTTTTTGTATAGAGGGTTTTGGAAGCATCAGGGCTACCTGACTGGATGAACTCACTTTTGAGTTCATGACATTTTTGAAGCAGGTGGTTGTAGAGCCAGTTGCAGATTTTGGATTGACCATCGAGCTCGGCTATTGCGGAATCTGTACCTTCGAGCTTAAGTTTCAGCACGAGGTTCTCTTTAGACATTGGCCACCGCGTTTTGGAGATTTGCGATGAGTTGTTTGTTTTTGTGACTGCGAGAGCCGTAGAGTCTCGCTGAGAAGACCGTGATGATTTCCAATACATCTTTGGCTAGCTCTTCCTCAAAAGAGGGTTCGTCTCCCTGATTGATGATCACTACCTCGACTCTTTTAACTGCACAAAGAGAAAATACCAGCTCTGCTCCAAAACGGAGCAAGCGATCTTTATGGGTGAGAACCAAACGGCCAATTTGTCCTCCCATGATTTGTTCGAGCAACAGCTTTAGTCCGCGTTTATTGTAGTTCATTCCAGAGCCCAGATCTTTGGTAACAGAAAATGACCAACCCTTTGAAGAGCAGTACATTTCTAACATATGGATCTGTCTTTGTAAATCTTCTTTTTGATCGTGGCTCGACACGCGCGCATAGGCAACGGTCGGACGGTCGACGGGGTTTTCGCAAAAATCAGACGGGTTTAACTGAGCTACTGAATAACGGCGTTGGCCCCCCTGCGTGCGATGCGCGGGAACCATTTTCTTTTTTTTCTCCCAACGACGGAGCGTTTGTGGAGATACGCCTAAACATTTCGCCGCATCCTGGATGCCAAGAAACTTATTCATACTGATATAGTATGATCAGGTTTGAATAAAGTCAAGGAATACTGTTACAAGCCCCTTAAAAAACTCCGAATTTTTGAGACGCGTGAAACCAGAGAACTGGGAGAGGCTGGAACGAGATATGGCCGCCCTGCCCAACGCAGACCTCCTCGCCGAAGGCGACAGGCTCGCTTTTGAAACCGGCCGCTGGGACTCCGCGATTTTTAAGAATAACGGCTGGCCACTCCTCGCCTTTCGAGAATTTTTAGAAGGGCGCCTTCGAGAAAAACAGATGGTCAAACTCCTCCTCTACAATGCCTGCCAGCAAGAGGGTCCCGTAGAGACCTTCACGCTACTCGATCAGACAGGGAAACTCAATCACCAAGCGCTCGGCGTCATAGAACACCACCAAACGAAACTCATTCAATCGACCTCCATCTGGAAAATCAGCAAAGAAAGTCAGCTCCTCCCGGAAGACACCCAATTTTTCAAAGTTCGCCATAGAAGAGGTGTGCAACGCTCTCTTTTCCATCTGATCCATGACAGCGGAGTCCACTTCTGCTTAAGACAGACCGAAAGGGAGCATACGCAATTGATCCTCCCCCCTGAGCTGGCTAACGCCGTTTTGAGCAACCAGTTCGGCCCCCACGCAAGGCAAGCCCTCCCCGTCTTGGGATACTTTCAAAAAGAACTCCTCTCACTCCCCCATCATCGCCCCGCATCGCTCAGCTTTAAACCCTACATCCTCGTGCCAGAAGAGGCCCACCGCTTTCCCGCAACGCCCCTCTCTTTCTACCAACACGACCTGTACCATCGACTCGTTGACTCAGCCAATATTCACCGGCGCTCCTTTGTGGAATTGGCCAAAAAACTCAAAGAGAAAAACTGCGTCAGCGAAGCGATGAAGTGCTTGGATGGAGACTTAGAGGGTATTCTGTAAAAAAATTTTGATCGATTTTTCGGTTCTTTTGAGCCTATTTTCGATTCAAAAATGGGGGGCTATATACTGTTGTCGATATTGCCCCCCATAT
>CAIVVG010000140.1 GCA_903909295.1 uncultured Chlamydiae bacterium | reverse complement strand
TGTGGGAAGTCTCTGAGTTAATCGCGAGAAGATCTCAATCCAATATGGAGATTCTTCGTGAGGGGAAAACGAGCCAATCTCAACTGATAGCGATCGTCTCGGTAGGTCAGCAAGTTAACATACAAACACTGATGTCCGAATTGGCCAGTAATAGCAATAAAACGATGAATATTAGCTTCGTCGATTATAGGAGCCTGAAAGCGGATCGCCATTTAATTCATAGTGGTCGTACGATCATTTACGGCATGGATTATACTGAATTACACCAAAACAGCGAGGTCTTGCAGCTTTCTGATAAAGTAGTTTTCGCTATCTGTGCGGAGCCTGATGACTATGATTCGCTAAAAAAAATATGGGATGAATGTGTTGAAAGACCCACAGCACATATGGAAAGGGAGTTGATGCTTTTGCAAACTTCAGACAAACCTTTCTATCTCAATACGCAAAAATATTTTGAGTTAGCGAATTTCTCGAAATCGTACCACGTTGCAGTCCAGTCGCCGAAAACGATTCAGCGCTTTTTGAGATTACTGAGTGGGAATGCTATTGGAGTCGTCATCGGAGGCGGAGGTGCGAGAGGTTGGGCCGCCGTTGGTGCAATCAAAGCTTTGCTCGATCATAATATTACCATAGACTGTATCGGGGGCGTGAGTATAGGTGCTGTAGTGGGCTGTATGTACGCTCTGTCTGAGAATTATGAGCAATTTATGGGGCTTGGAAAGACCATGGGCAATCCAGTTAAATTACATGAGTTAACTTGGCCGCTCGTTTCGATTTTTAGCGGAGCCGATCCGACGGAGTGGATTCAGGGAATTTGCGGCAATATTATGATTTGTGACTTAAGCGTGCCTTACTTTGCCATGTCAACCAATCTATCCACTATGAGTGAACATATTTGGGATAGAGGATTTTTATGGCAGGCGCTGAGGGCCACCGGCTCAGCTCCCACGCTTGTGCCTCCACTCACCTATAACAACCAGCTTCATGTAGATGGGGGTGTGCTCAATAATTTTCCTGTAGATGTGATGCATGCTAAGTTGGAAAACCGAGGGTTCGTTATTGGCATTGATATTACCAGAGCCTGTCTGGATGTAAAAGTATACGACTTCCCCCCGACCATTAAATTTTGGAAAGCCCTTCAAATGAAAATGAAGGGAGCTGCCTATATTGATATCATAGACACCATGGATCGAACGATGATGGCCACCTCTATGGAAAAAACAATCAGGAATGGCAAGAGATGTGATTTGCTCATTAGGCCCAAGTTGGATGAGTTTGGGCTACTCGATTTCGCCAAGAAAGATGAGATCCTGGAAAGAGGGTACAAGGAAGCCCATGAGCAGTTAGATAAGTTCTTCGGATCAGGCAAGAGGAACATTCGGTCTGGCTGAACTTTTTCCGCATCTTATCAAAAAGTTACTAGGCTGAGGAATTTCGGTGATGCTAAGCAAGTAAGACTGGTAATTACCGCCCCTGCAATCTCTGCGTCCTCAATGGTATAAATTTTTAAATCCTTTTGCAAGACGTTGAGGATGTATACCGCTCGTGATTCAAAAATCGGCTGTGCCGACGCCTTACCCCAAAGAACGGGGCGTTCTTCGGGGACCCCGGGCTTCGTCGGGCAGCCACTGCTTTTGGGATCCTCCTGCATCGCCCAACCCTTTGGGCCTCCGCTGCTTTAAGAGTCGGCTTCGCCTGACCCAAAATCAGGGCGCCTCCTTGAACCTATCTCAATAAAAAGTTTCAGTCGATTTTTGGGTTCTTTTGCGCCGATTTTCGATCCAAAAGTTGGGGGCAATATACTTCTGGTCGATATTACCCCCAACTTTTGGATCGAAAAGCGGCCAAAATAATCCCAAAAATCGACGAAAAATTTTATTGAGATAGGTTCTTGGGTGGTATGTAAGCGAAGATTTAGCTAAACGAGTGGTTTCATTCCTAACAGAATGCTCTTGGAGCAGGGTACTGGAAACGGTTCAGCTAGACGCAGGGCGAGTTTTGGTACACGGAGAGGAGGTCACTCGAGTCCTCGCGACGTTTGATCCCGAAAGCTGTATTGCGTTTCTAGAACGGTTGGAACGAAAAACACCCAATAAGCCTGCTCCTCCTCTACAACAACTGGATGAGTGGCGTGTAGAGGAAAAAAAGATCTGGAGAGTTCAGGCTAAGAACCTATCCAAGTCTCTCTTATCTGGAAAATCGGAACATTTTGGATTCTATCCATCCAAAGAGCTTGCTCAAAGGGTCCATCCTAACCACAAGCAACTTAAGATTTATTGAGTCCAAATTTTGAAGACATTGAGGAGGTCCAGGAGGGTCTCTGGCTTGAGGCCGAGGGGACCATTGAAGATGTGATCTAAGCAATAGATGAGGAAGAGCAAAAAGTTGATGTAGCCGCTCAAGGTGGCGATCAAGAGCATGTGAGCGTAGAGACTATCCATAGAGAAGAAAAAGATAAAACCAATCGTGATGGCGGCTCCAACTAACAATAAGGCCCACATCATCGGGCTAATGTGTTGATTGAAATTCAACTGCCGTTTGAGGCGAGCTGTGGCAAATTCGTTCATCTTTTTGATTGCCTCGGCGTACCAAATATTTTCCTTTTCAGTAGTTGGCATCACGGAATAAATTTGACTCCACAGATCTTTTGTCGCAGACTTTCTGAGTGATGGAATCTTTCTTGCGCGGGAAAGGGCTGACCACTCTTCGTCAGTGGCATATTTGATATAGTCCACGATCGCTCCGCGGATGCCGTCGCGTTCTGGAGGGGAAAAGAGTCCCGAATCTCGGTACAAACAGCCCAAGCAATCGGCCTCTTCGTTGACTGTTTGCAAAAGGGAGTCGTAGCGGTTCTGCGCGTTTACGACCACAAATCCGAGGAGCACGCTGTAGAGAATTCCGATGACGCTAAACGCAAATCCAGCCACATCATGGTGTCTTTTCAACACTTCGGGATTGACCTTTCTGCGGGCGAAGAAGAGGAGGGTGCTATAGAATATCGCCGAGCAAGCGACAACGATTAGAGAGGATAGCGCCCAACCTAGTGCACTTGTGAGTTCAATCATAATTCTGACATACCATAAAAGGATGTTTTATTTTAAATAAAAATTTTGATCGATTTTGGGGTTCTTTTGAGCCGCTAGTCCGGCGCAATGAATTTTAGCATCCGCCTTTAACGCGCACAGCGGGGGCGGTGCCTAAATGGCCTTGCGAGGTCGTCGGGACGCCTTGGCTAGGAGAGGAGAAGAGGGCCTCAGAAAAATGGGGGGGTCTGGCGGTGAGTCCTTCGGGGCGAGCGCCAGGGGAGGAGACAGTAGAGAACTGGAAGGGGGCCGATGGGCCGAGTGCGATGCTTCCTGTCGGTGTGGAGAGGTTGATTTGGCCTAATTCGCAACCCACGATGGTCCCCTGGTTGGGGGTGACCAGTACTTCAAAGGAAGTCCCCCTCACGCCGATGGTGGCTGTGGGGGTTTTCACTTGTACTTTATCGGGATTGGTCTTGGCGATATCTCCGGTGATGTGTCTGAAACCTCCGGTAAAGACTTGGCCGATATATTGGTTGGAGCTAGTTTGGTTTGTATAGCTATAGGCGTTGATCTGGTACTTGGTATTGGGGATGAGATTGATCAAGCTCCCATCGGTAAACCGGACTTGGAGTTTGGAGGCGCCCTCAACGTGGATCATCTCGTCCGTAAAAATCACTGAGCCGCGGGCTAATTTCCGATTTTTCTTACCCTTGGGAGCAACCGTCGCTTTTCCTTCTACTGCAACCACCTTACCAGCCATTGTTTTGGTAAATCCGCTGATGGTGCAAAAACAGAGAAGAAGCGTAAGTAGAATCTTCATCAATACCCCAAGATGGCGGATAAGTAAAATCGGCCCAGAGCAGCTCCTCCGGGAATATCGTGAAGGTGAAAACCGTATTCCGCGCGAAGAGAGAAATAGGGGGCTACTGTATAGCGAAAGCTGGGGCCTACGCCGGCCAGGAACTGGTGCTGAAAGCCGTTGGTTTGTTGGTAGTTGGCGCCGTACCCTAGATCGCAAAAAAGGACGAGGTTGGCTCTGTCATCCGCATTGGGAATCACCGAAATGCCGGGGAGCCACAGTTCAAAATTGCCACAGAAGGCGTTATCGGCGAGGAATTGGGACTGTTCATAGCCTCTGACCGAGTTCATCCCTCCTAAACTGTACTGTTCGCTGGACTGGAGGGGACCTGATGCTCCTTGGCCGTTCAACACCATAGAGAAGGCGCAGTCTTTCCAAATTTGGTAGCGGTAGGAAAGGGTTGCATTGCCATAGACGAAGCGGACTGAGCTGCCGGGCCTGAGGGCGTTGTAGTCGGCGGTTGTCTGGTCGGGCAACATCCCTTTTTGGGGGGAGATAAAAATTTGCGCATCGAATGTAGTTTGGTGCCGGTCCCCTTCATAACTCAAGTAGTACCCTGCTTGGATCTCGGTGATATTGACTTTCTGCTGTACGACGGGGAGTTCTTCTATTGTGCCTAAGAAAAAGAGGTTGGAGTCGAGGTACTTATAGGTGAGCCCGAAAGAGACTTCGTGCTTGAATTTGCGATAGAGCGGCTTGAAGAGCCAGCTGTAAATTCCTGAGGCTTGGGCGGCACTTCCCTGGCTGCGGAAGCCGACGATTTTGGGATATACCTGTCCATAAACGCCCAAAATTGTAAGGAGGTCTTGATTGGGAAGATTGGAAATATAAGACATGACGTGCGATTGAAACTCATGAAAATCGGGAGAGGCGGTGTACTGGTAGCTCAAAACATCCCCGATGTGAAAGGCATCGTCCCACCGGAGGCCGCCGAAGAGGCGAATGCGATCGACTGACTGGACTCCGGTGCTATCGCCCCCCGCATAAAAATGGAGGGGGAATTTGTCTCTCGTTAAAAACTCCAGATCGGTCGTCCCTGGCTCATCTCCAGGAGATAAAAATACATCTGTTTGATGGGAGGGGTTTGTATTCAAGAAGGCGAGGTCGTTCAGGAGCACGTTTTGGTCGAGCACGTCGCCCGATTTCAGAGACACTCCTCTCTCAAAGACAAAGGGAGCAAACCACTTCTGTCCATCAAAACTGACATCCGCTACTTTGGAAATCAGAATCTCCACAATCAAAATCCCATCTGTAATCTCTTGCTCGGGGACAATCACTGTGGCAAAGAGGTTTTTGCTATTGCAAAAATCAAGGACGGTATTTTTTAACTCTTGTACTTTTTCTTCATCGATGGGCTCGCCGAGGTAGGGGGTGAGAGCTTCGTCAATCCCTGTTCGATCTACGTTGGGCATGTCGAACACAATCCCCTCTTTGCGATGGAGGGCGGATAGGTCTTCTCTCGCGGGAACGATGACAATGCCCTTCAGAACAATTTGCTCTGCAAAAGCGGGAAGGAGGGCGATTAAAAAAAAGAACCACAATTTTTTCATAGCGTTATTTCACTGTATCCAAAAAAATGTTTTTTATCACACACACTATTGTCCTTGGCAGGGGGATGATGTTTTACGCTGCGATTCGGGAACTTTCTTCTCCGCCTGTTCTAGGATAGAGGCAAGCGCTGCGTTGATCTCTCCTGCGGGAATAACCAATATGGAGTTACCAGAAGAAAATTGGTAAAAAAGGGCGTAAGGAAAAAGTCCTCGGTTTATATTGGGATCAAAATAGATGCCAGAGGTTCCCGAACTGGAGACCACGGGGACGTTATTGACTAAAGAAGGAAACGAGTTCACGTCGGGAAAGGAGGTGTAGAAGCTGAGTTTGCCATGGCTCACAATATCTGAATTAGTGCCTACTTGGGCATTGTTGACAATGTTGATAATTCCTAATCCGACTTCTGGAGATTGGAAATTATTATCTGCCACAAAGGTCAGACTTCCTTCATTCTGCGTTTCTATTTGTGCGAGAATTGGCACATTGAAGTTATTCCCTGCTATAAAAGAATAGTTAGAGCCTCCCACCGATGTAACATTATCAGTCACATTGATATCCCCTCCAGCTGAAAAAGTAACTGTAGATCCTGGAGGGGCGCCGATCGTCGAGAAGATCGAGTTCGCGATATCTATATCGCCGGAAGAATTAAAGGCGGTTGCATGGCCCCCCGTCAATGTTAAGGGGGCGTTGATCGCCAGTCCTAGAGCTCCAGTGCAATTGATATTCCCATTGGTAGTGGCTAAAGTCAGGGCATTGTTCAGGGAAAGTGTATTTCCTGCAGAGAGGGTTAAATTGGCCTGGTTCGTAGTTAAGTTAGCTGAAACAATGATGCTCTGGGTTGCTAGAAAAGAATTGGTACCAGAACTGGTGACAGCGCCCGTAAAGAGAATATTTCCGCTCGAATTAAAAATAGCAGAACCTGTCGATGTGAGGGTCAGTGGGGCTTCAATCCGAATATTGCCTCCGGCTGTAATGGTTGTACTTCCTACAGAAATTGAGGCGGCAGAAGAGACCGTCACATTGGTTACAGAAGAGATCGTAAGGGCGCCCGTTGTCATGAAGTCATTTTGGATATCTACAGCTCCTGCCGCCGTCAAGGTCAATGAGTTAGCCCCCCAACTGAGGGAACTTGAGATCGTAATGGCTCCTGTGCCAGCTCCTGTGGTCCCCGTCGTATCGATCGCAACATTGCAAGTTCCAAGCTGGTTTTGAAGATCAACGTTGTTGATTTGGTTCGTTCCCGCACCGACAAACTGATAACTGATAGGGGGCACGCAACCAC
>CAIVVG010000139.1 GCA_903909295.1 uncultured Chlamydiae bacterium | reverse complement strand
GGAAAGGGAATTTTATAAAAAGCTTCTGCAGTGGAAGGGGTCTTCCTTGCGGAAGCCATTGGTATTGAGGGGCGCCCGTCAAGTCGGCAAAACCTATATACTGACCGAGTTCGCAAAGCGGGAGTATGAGGACTTTATTTACATCAACTTTGATGAAAACCCCCACTTCGCAAGCTTTTTTACTGAAAATTTAGATCCAGACAGAATTATCAAAGAATTCAACGCTGTCTGGGACTCGATCCCCAATCAGTTGGCAAAAGAAAACAAAAAGTTCATTTTTTCAGCGATCCGGCCCAGTGCCAGAGCGAGAGATTTTGAAACTTCTTTGCAATGGCTCAAAAGTGCTGGTTTAATTGTAAAAGCCAATCATATCTCAGTTCCCAAATTGCCTTTAGACGCCTATTCAGACAAACAAATTTTCAAGGTGTTTTTACTGGATATAGGTCTACTTGGGACAATGAGTAAGTTAGATCCGAGGATCATTTTAGAGGGGGATCGGCTCTTTCAGGAATTTAAGGAAGCTTTAGCTGAAAATTTTGTAGCACTCGAACTTCACGATAAACATTTTGATGAACTCTATTACTGGTCCAGTGAAGGGATCGCCGAAGTTGATTTTGTTGTCTCTTCCGAACATCATATTTTCCCTCTCGAAGTAAAGGCGGGATCTTCCACAAAAAAGAAAAGTCTGGCAGTTTACGGTGAGAAATTTTCCAAAGAAGAGGGAGCGCCTCTGATCTTGTCCAGAGCCTCTTTAAGAAATTTTGCTCTCGATGGAAGGCTGGCGAACTACCCTTTGTACGCTATCAGTCTTTTCCCGCGCTTTCGCTAAAGGCAGATTCTCCTTGAGGAAAAGGCTCCATCCGTGTAGAAATGAATGGAATTATCCATTGTGGTTTGTACATGCAGCATCAAAAACTTGTGATTATTGGCTCGGGGCCCGCGGGTTACACAGCAGCGATCTACGCTGCTAGGGCCAACCTACAACCGGTTCTCTTTGAGGGATTTTTTTCGGGTCCGGCGGGAGGGCAGTTGATGACGACGACCGAGGTGGAAAACTATCCCGGTTTCCCAGAAGGAATTCAGGGGCCTGAGTTGATGGCTCATTTTCGCGCTCAAGCAGTTCGCTTCGGAACACAAATTTTCACTGAAGATGTCTCTGAGGTCGATTTTTCCAAGCGCCCTTTTTTCGTCAAGGGTTCCAAGGCGCATGTGAAGGCCGATGCGGTGATCATCGCGACGGGCGCGACGGCCAAGCGGCTCGAGATTCCGGGCGCGGGGGATGGGGAATTTTGGCAAAAAGGGGTGACCGCTTGTGCGGTATGTGATGGCGCGGCTCCGATTTTTCGCAATCAACCGCTATTTGTGATTGGCGGGGGGGATAGCGCGGTCGAAGAGGCTCTCTTTTTAACGAAATACGGGAGTCGGGTTTTTGTCGTGCACAGACGCGATGAGTTGCGTGCATCCAAAATCATGGCGGGGCGTCTGTTAAAGCATCCGAAGGTAGAGATGCTTTGGAATAGCGCCGTTGAAAAGGTGATGGGCGATCAGATCGTCCGAAAAGTGCTCATCAAAAACCTGGTAACGGGAGCTCTAGAAGAGCGGTCTGCCGGGGGGCTATTTTTTGCCATTGGCCACCAGCCCAATACGAGTTTTTTAAAAGGGCAATTGAAAACCAATCCGTCTGAGTATATCCTCGTGGAAAGCGGAACGACTCACACCTCATTAGAGGGGGTTTTTGCTGCGGGCGATGTGCAAGATCCGAGATACCGGCAGGCGGTAACGGCGGCGGGGAGTGGTTGCATGGCGGCTCTCGATGCGGAAAGGTGGCTCGCCGAACACGGAGTTGAATGAAGAGGCTTTTTCTATCGCTTCTTTTAGTCCCTTTTTACTTGGGCGCTCTCGAAACGCAGCCCTGGTTCGGGGATGTCTACGAATTTCACTTTCTGGGGAGTTACGCGTATAGTCAGTTCAGCACGGTGCAAAATGGCATTCCCCAACTGACGAGTCCGTTTCAGTCCAATCTGGTCTATTTGGGGCTCGATTTTTCTCCGAGTCCTGAGTGGAGTGTCGATACCGATTTGCAGGTGGCCGATACGACGCAAGAGGGGTTTTACTTCCGGACGTGGGGGCTGCAGGGGCGCTATTTGTGGCTCGATGATATCGTGGGGGATCCGATCACATTCACAACGGGCGCCAATCTCCGTGTGATGTCGACGACGTCGCTGCACGATGTGAGCTCTCCCTACCACGGCAATGTCGACTTTGAGTGCAACTTTGCTTTGGGGAAAGAATTTGATGTGGCTGATAGTTGCCGTTTTCGCCTTTGGGGCTATGGTGCCCTTGGACAGGCCAATCGGGGCTCTCCGTGGGTCCGCGCGATCCTGGCGTTCGAGACCAATATCGAGGATGCGCACAAGATGGGTCTTTTCGCAAGTGGGACGAATGGGTATGGCGCCAATCGGCTGGTATTTATCGACCACTTCAACGGCTATGGGAAGATTCGTCAAAAATCGATCGATTTGGCTCTTCGCTACGGGTACCGGATTGGAGTCTGGGGAACCATTCGGGTCGAGTATCAGAGAAGGGTGCTAGCGAAATCGTGCCCACAAAATGTGAACACATTTGTCTTAAGCTACCTGCTTCCGTTTTCCTTTTAGCTTGGGGAAGCGCGGAGAAGGGGAGAAGGGGAGGAGTCCGTAGGAGAAGGGGGCGGCGGGTTAGGGAGTATGCTTTGCAATAGAGAGGGAGAAATCGCTCGCATTACGGCATCCCTATGGAGGTTTTCCAGGGTGCATTGGGTAATTTGATGAACGCTGACTGGGGGGGCAGAGCGGAGTGTCTCTATTTGTTGCTGGAGAAGCCTGCTCTCAAAAGAGGGGATTGACTCAAGCAACTCATTGACCACCGAACTGTCAGTTAGGGAAATACGTGCCAGGGTCTGAATAAAAATTTTCAGTTCCGCCGGCTCAAGGGCTTCATGCTCTCGGAGGGAATCTATGGAAAGTCCACGGGAAGTGGGGCTAGGCTGGG
>CAIVVG010000138.1 GCA_903909295.1 uncultured Chlamydiae bacterium | reverse complement strand
TTCAAACCTGATCATACTATATCAGTTGCTATGCTTTCCGATTAAGTCTCTGCCCAGCTTTTCTAACTTATTGTTGGGAGGGACCTTTAAATCATCGAGTGTTTTGGCTCTGTTCAACATATCCAGTCAGGATCAAGGCCAACCTTCTTTTCATTCTGCTATACCATAATTCGGTATAGATGCAAGAGATTTTTTAATCAGCGCAAGTCCCCATTTTGGGCGCGTCCGCGCTGGATATAGCCATATAATCAGCGCGGATTGACTTTTAAGGATGCCTTGCGCTATACATATGGCTATAACCAGCGCAGGACGTTATGGAAGATATCATTGGGAGAAAACAGGAGCAGGAGATTCTGCAGAAGGTGGTCGATAGCCGGGAGGCCTCTTTCGTCGCTGTCTATGGGAGGCGGCGTATTGGAAAGACCTATCTCATCAAGCATTTTTTTAAAAACAAGGGGCTCTTTTTTCACTTAACGGGCATCCAAGATGCTTCGGTAGATGTGCAACTACAAAATTTTGCTGCTGAGTTCACCGATCGTTTTCTCAAGGGAAAGGAAATGGCACCACCCAAAGATTGGTTTGCAGCGATGCAGCTTTTGAGAAAAGAGGTCGAAAAAGTCCCTAAACAGTCTAAAGTAATTCTTTTCTTCGATGAGATTCCCTGGCTTGCAACGCCCCGTTCTAGATTTTTGCAGGCCCTCGAGCACTTGTGGAATCGGTATCTCTCTGATTTGCCCAATGTGATTCTCATTGTCTGTGGTTCAGCTGCCTCCTGGATGATTGAGCACGTATTGCAAAATAAGGGGGGGCTCCACGGCAGAATCACAAGGGAAATCCGGCTCCTTCCCTTTTCACTCAAGGAGACCGAAGAATTCTTGCAAAAGAAACAAATCTACTTAGACCGGAAACAAATCCTCGAGCTCTACATGTGTCTTGGAGGTGTAGCCAAATATCTCTCTTATTTAGAGAGGGGAAAATCGGTCGGGCAACTCATCGGGGATCTCTGTTTTTCCTACAATGCCCCCCTCATCTCTGAATTCCACAAACTCTACCGCTCTCTTTTTCATGAGAGCGAAGAGCCTATCTCGATTGTCAAGGCGCTGGCCACTTCCCGCTCAGGACTCTCTTACCAGGAAGTGGTCAAGAAGACGGGCCTTTCTACGGGAGGTACCCTATCCAAGAAAATCGAAGAGCTTAAGCAATCGGGATTCGTCATAGAAATTCCCCTCTTTGAGGAGAAAGCTTCTCGCTACCTCCTCATCGATGAATACTCCCTCTTTTACCTCGCCTGGAATGCGGGGGTCTCTTCTCTAGATCTGCAAAATCGAAGCCCCGACTATTGGTCTCGGCAGCGCAATACTCCCGCCTGGAAAGTCTGGACGGGGCATGCTTTTGAGGCCTGCTGCCTCAAGCACATCGAAGGGATCAAGATGCAGATGGGTTTAGGAGCCGTCCACACAAAGGCTTCCAAATGGAAGTATGTGCCCAAACCCCGATCTAAAGAGGTGGGCGCTGAAGTGGACTTGGTGATTGATCGCGCTGACCAGTGCATCAATCTCTGCGAGATGAAGTTCTACGAAGAAGAGTTTGTGGTGGATCGGGAATATGCAGCCAAGCTGCGTCGAAAAAAAGAGTGTTTTGAGAGAGTGACCGGAACGGGTAAGCCGGTCTTTACCACCCTGATTACGACACAAGGCGCTAAGCACAATGACCATTACTT
>CAIVVG010000137.1 GCA_903909295.1 uncultured Chlamydiae bacterium | reverse complement strand
GGCACTTGCCGCCCCCTAACAGTAGGAGAATCTCTCCCCTTTTCAGGGGAGAGTTCTTCAATCGAAACTAGGCTCAAAAGAACCGAAAAATCGATCAAAAGTTTTTTACAGAACACCCTCCAGAACCCACCCAACCTCTTTTGAGGGAACTGGGCCTCCAACTCCCCTCTATCCTCACGGCTGCCCAACTCCAAGCCCATCTAGTCGCATTGCAGGCTCTCAAGCAATCTGTGCTGAGCACTCTGTAGGGCTTGACGATTAAAAGCTCTATTTGATAGAATCTCCCCTCTTTTAAGTCATTTACAGAGAGCCGTTAAGGTTTAAATAATGTTTTGTATAGCGTCCTTAACCTCAAGGACTTATATTAAAGGCGCACCCAAGCAAGGAGATGTGAGAAATGGTCAAAGCAATTGAGAACATCGAAGAAGTAGCCGCAGAGAAGCGCATCGAGGCTATGAAAGCAGCCTACGCAGCGGGAGCTAAAGAAGCTGTCCGCGCGGATGTGGACACTGTGCGCAAGACAGAAGAGATCTCTCCCCAAATCATCGAAAATGTGGATCTCGTCTCCGGGACAGATATCCCTATTCACCCTGCGCGGGCCTCCACGGTCGATTCCCTCTCCGACAAGGAAGTTGTTGAGCGGGCATGGGAACGGTGTCCCGATGCTGCACTGGAGATGTTAAAGCTCCTCCTCCTGAAAGAAAAGCACCATAACAAACAACTCAATGACTGCATCGCCAAGGTGGACCAATTGCGCCACGAGATCTCTCAAATCAACGCTCTGAATAAATTGATCGGACGCGCAAAAGGCGACGAAGTCCTGAACCAAACCGATGAGGTCAAGGCTCTCCTCAAAGAACTCAATCTCGAGTTCGATGGCAATACGACTGTCGCTGAGGCGCGCATCCATCTCGATGCCCTGAATCAAAGCAAAAAAACCGATCTTTCGATCCCGCTGACTTCAGAGCTCCCCGGGTTCACTCAACAAATGGCGTCGTGGGTGGATATTATGCGAGATGTGCTCCGCAAAAAAGAAAAATTAAACGACGCCATTCAAAACATCATCCGACGCTAGGGAGTTCGTCATGGTTCAAGCAGTACATAGACTGATCACGGAAACTTATCCCAAGATAGAGGAGATGTATGGCGAGTCTATCAATATAAGACGGCTCGAATGGGAAGGTCTTAAGGAAGAGATTTCTCAATTAGAGCACGAGCAGATTGAAGCGGTCCAAAAGCATCTTGAAGCCGCAAAGGCCGAGCAGAGCTGGTCCCTCTGGAATCAGGGTTTTCAGTACGTAGGTTCCTCTGTGTCAATTTGGCTGGGGATGCAATTCATGGCCGTGCCGGGAGGTTATGACGTAGGGGCTACAATGGTTGCAGGCGGAATCACGGGGCTCGCCCATCGGGGAATTTCCGACCTGGGCGGCTGGAAGGTCCTCTCTGCACTCATTACCCAATCCAGAGAGCAGCAGAGGCGCATCGAGAATGGGATTGATTTCGCCGCTTCTGGTGCCTTCCTGGCCCTTACCTTGGGCCCCGGCCTCTTTACTAGAGCCCTTCTTCAGCCACAGATGTTCGAGTCCACTGCCAACGTCGCTCAGAAGGCGGTATCGATTTTTGCCGCCCTCACTCGGGTAGGACAAGCAAAAGCTCAGGTGCGAACAGCTGAGAAGCGTGAAGGCCTTGAAATCTGTCAAACTCACCAATCGCTTCTGCGTCAAAACCAGATTGAGGCAGCTCAAAAACTAAACAACGATTTTCAACCAGCAATCGAGCGGGCTATCCGAAATCTTGCTGCGAACAACAACCATTAGAGGGATCTATGACTATGTCAGTAACAGGTGTTCAAACTAACAGCTCCGTCACATGGAACAACGAAGAAAACTACGTCACCAAGATGGAAAGGCTCTGTGCAGAAATCCAGCACTTGCTAGGCGACTCCGGCCAAGAGAGGACCCAGAACTCCGAGAGGGACAAGAAAGAGTATAAACAGATCAACGCAACTGCTGCCGGTTACTACACTTCAATAGCCAATGCCAATGTAACGACAGCTATCACTGAGCTCTTCGCCCTGGGAGTTCTTGCTATGACGCTAAACGATCCTACGATACAAAAGGCCGGAGGCGCGCTCGTCTCCGCGTTCGGCTCTACCTGGTCCTCCGAATACCAAAGACAGCAAGCAGTAGCCAACAGCAATGCGCAGCTTCTCTACACAAAGATCCAGAATGGGTCCTCACAGCAACAAAACGAAACGATCAAGCAAGAGATCTTGAACGCGTTGAACAAGTTGCTTGAACTCCTTGCTGCGTCTACACGTTAATAAATGGGAGAGAATCTTTCCTTTGCGTAGAATTACATCGTGAGTCTATAGGAAAGGAAAGAGCTCCTTATGTTGGCGTTAGTTCGCAAGTCTTCTTTCGATTTTCTTGAGCGGGTCGGCGAGTACTCCTGCTTGATCGCAGAGGTATTTGTCGCCACATTGCGCCGCCCCCCCGCCTGGTCGCTAGTCCGCGAGCAGCTCTACAATGTGGGGGTCATGTCGTTTACCGTCGTCGCTGTAACCGGCTTTACGACCGGCTTTGTCCTCGCTGCACAGTCATTTTACCAGCTCGGAGAAAAGGGGCTCGCCGCCATCACCGGTGTACTGGTCGCCAAGTCAATGCTCACAGAACTAGGCCCCATTCTCACCGCTTTTATGGTCACGGGACGGGTCGGGTCCGCGATGTGCGCGGAACTCGGCACGATGAAGGTAACCGAACAAATCGATGCGATGAAGTCGATGGCCATCAACCCCAACCGCTATCTGATCGCTCCCCGCTTCATCGCCGGAACGGCGATGGTCCCCCTCCTCACCTTATTTAGCTCCGTGATGGGTATTTTCGGGGGGTACTTGATTGCGGTTTACCTCTTCCACCTCTCCCCTTCTGTCTACTTCAATCCCATGCAGACTCACATCACCCTCTTTGACGTAGCGACCGGTTGCGTTAAATCGTTCGTCTTTGGGATCATCTTAGTCACCGTTTGTTGCTACCGAGGCATGAAGACCTCGGGGGGCGCTGCGGGCGTTGGAAGAGCGACGACTCAGAGCGTGGTCACCAGCTACATCCTCATCCTCATCTCTGACTTCTTTTTAACCATGGGGCTGAACATGATCCACCAAATCCTCAAATACGACCACTGGACAAAATGATACAGATCAAAGACCTTTGGAAACGGTACGGTTCTTTCGAAGTGCTCCGCGGACTGAACCTCGAAGTGCGCCAAGGGGAGATTTTGGTGATTTTGGGTCGTTCCGGCGTGGGCAAAAGCGTGCTGCTCCGCCAGATTATCGGCATTGAAAAACCCGATCAGGGGTCGATCACAGTAGATGGCGTTGAAATCACCGCTCTGAAAAAAAATGAGATCTACCAAGCGGTCCGCAATATGGGAATGCTCTTTCAGGGAGCGGCCCTTTTCGACTCGATGAACTTGGAGGAAAACACAGGCTTTTACCTCAAAGAACATAGACTTTTTTCCCCTCGAGAGATTGCAGAAAAAGTGGCTATTGCTCTCCAAAAAGTGGGCCTCGAAGGGGCTGAAAAAAAAATGCCCTCGGACCTCTCCGGAGGGATGCGCAAACGGGCTGGCCTTGCCCGCCTCCTCGTCTACCGCCCTTCGATCCTCCTCTACGACGAACCGACGACAGGCCTCGACCCCATCACCTCGCAGCAGATCAATGAGCTGATCGTCAACACCCAAAACGAGCTCAAAGGGACCAGCATCGTCGTCACCCATGACATCCACTCTGCCCTCTTTATGGCCGACAGACTCGCCCTTCACTGCGACGGACAGATTATACATGTCGCTGAACCTAAAGAGTTTATGAATATAGACGACCCCATCATTAATTTCTTAAGAGAAACGCTTGTAACCCAAGCTAGAAAGGACACCCCCCAATGACAGACAAAACAAAAAATACCCTCATCGGCCTCTTTGTCACCCTGGCTGTAGGAGCCATGATTGGACTGATCCTGTTTTTAGAGCCGCAAATCGGCGATGGGAAAAAGACCATTGAAGTGCGCTTCGCCAACATCGCAGGCATTTCAGTAGGGACGCGGGTCACCTTTGCTGGACGGCCGGTCGGAGAAGTGGTCGCGATCCGCGAGCTCTCTGAGGCCAGACAAGAGGCCCCCGACGAATCGGGCCGCGTCTACCTCTACCAACTGACCCTCAAACTCGATTCAAGCGCAGCGGTTTACAACACCGATGAAATTGCCGTCCGCACAACCGGACTCATGGGAGAAAAATCGGTCGCCATCCTCCCCCGCATAGCCCCCAAAGGAAAACCGAGCTTTCCCATCACCAACCAGATTCTCTACGCCAACTCGATCGACCCCTTTGAAAACACGGTCAACCAAATTGGCAAAGTGGCCCACCGCCTCGACGGCGCCGTCCAACACATCGACCAATGGTTCTTGGACAACCAAGCCCGCCTCACCGGAGTTTTAGAATCGCTCGACGGCGCCCTCGGCCAAGCAGACCTCATCTTAGGTGCCGTAGAAGCGGAAAAACTCGTCCCCGCCATCCGCGAAGGGGTCCACCTCCTCAACGACAACCTCCGCTCCGTCAAAACCAGCCTCGAAGACGACCAACTCCTCAGCCGCATCGCTGGCCTCACCGACAACTGCGACAAAGCGATCGAGACCTTCAATACCGAAGGGGCCGCTTCACTGCGCAATATCCACCAAATCACCCGCGACCTCTCTACCGGAACCGGCACGATCGGGCGCTTGATTAACCAGGAAGACTTTTACCTTCGGATGAACTCCCTCATGAGCAAAGGAGAGACGCTCATGAACGACATGAACCACTACGGCATCCTCTTCCAGTACAATAAGCAGTGGCAAAGAGGCCGGACTAAAAGAGCCAATATCCTCAAGTCGTTAGACACACCGCAGGAATTCCGCGCCTATTTTGAAGGGGAAATCGATAGTATGAACACCTCTTTAGGCCGCCTCACCGAACTCGTCGAACGGGCCCACGGAACAGACGAGCGGTCCAAAGTGCTCCACAGCGAGCCGTTCCGCAAAGACTTCGCCACCCTCATGAGACAGGTGCAAAGCCTCTCCGACTCGATCAAGCTCTACAATGAAAGCTTGGTAGCTCAGGCTGGGATGGATTAGGTTTTAGAGGGTGTTCTGTAAAAAATATTTCAT
>CAIVVG010000136.1 GCA_903909295.1 uncultured Chlamydiae bacterium | reverse complement strand
GCCCTACGTGTGTTCCCGCTAAGGGCAAATGGCTGACGGAGGTGATTTTGAGCGAGCCGTCGAGATAGAATTTCAACGATTCGTCGATTTTTTCGATGCGGATCTGGTGCCATGTCTTAGGCTGCAAGTAGAGTTTTTTGGCTTCCATGACCTGCACATTGTTGCGGAAGAGCTGGCAGGAGGGGCTTTTGGGAGAGCCGATCCATAAACAGTACCCCTCTTCAAAATGGGCCTCAGGGATGCTGAATAAAAAGCCCAGACCTTGGCTCTGTGCTCCGATTCTCACCTTAGCCTCGATGCGTAAATTATTGGCAAAGGAGGCTTTGGAGACCATGAGCGCGGCCCATTCGGTCACGGAAAGATCGCGCGTGATGGCGAGATTTTTGGCCGGCAAGATATTTTCCTGCAGTCGCCAGTCGGAGGGCTCATCGGTCCTCAGTTCAGCGGCCAGGGCCCATTCGGGGCGCCCCTCGATATAGTTCTTGAGGTCGGCAATCAGTGCATCGACATTCTGGTACCGTTTTTGGGGAGATGGATCTAAACACATGTGACAAATCGCTGACAAGTGGTGGGGAATATCTCGGTAGGGGGCCATCTCGATCGGATCGACAAACGTCTCGAGATGCACCTGTTTGCGAAATGCGGCAATCGTCTTGCGCTGGAAGGGGAGTTGCAGTGTGAGGATTTGATACAGGATCACGCCGAGGGCATAGATATCGATTTGAACAGACGGCGTATTGTCTGACAGCCTCTCTGGAGCCATGTAGGCCAAAGTGCCCGTCACCTTGCCCGGCCTGGTGAGCTCCTCGTCTTGTGGAGCGGGAAAGTCCTCTTCTTCCCCTTTAAGCTCATCGATGAAATCGGCAATGCCCCAATCGAGAATCATCACCTCGCCAAATTTTCCGACGATGATGTTTTCAGGCTTGAGGTCTCTGTGGAGGATTCGTTTGGAATGAGTGTAGGCAACCGCCTCGCACACCTGCAAAAACACCCGCGCTAATACCGGAATGGGCGCCGCGGTCGGCTCTTTTGCATTCCGCAAAATTTGTTTGAGGGTGTCTCCCTCGACATAAGGCATCGTGTAATAGATGTTGGGAGGGGTCGTTTCGATGGCAAAAATCGGGACAATCGACGGGTGGTTCAGCGCGCTTGCAACCCTCGCCTCGCGCAAGAATCGTTTTTGCAGCAGGGGGCTCCCCTCGGGACCCTGCAGCTCAGGGCGGATCCTCTTTAAAGCGACCCCCCTTTCACAGACGGGGTCCTGCGCCAAAAACACCTCGCCCATCCCCCCACGCCCCAAACTGCGGATGATCGTGTAGGGGCCAATCGACTTCGGGGGGAGAGGAGGCAGTGGAAGGGGTTTTTTACTCATGGTACGACAAAGGTAATCCCATATTTGCACAAATCATGCAACAAGAAAATAAACGAAGAGGTAGGGCCCCGCCCTACAACCCGGCAAAGGGCCGGGGCCCTTTGCAAACCCTTTTGATTACGCTCCGGTGCGGAAATATTGCCCCATGCCGGTAGGCATGGGGCAATAGGGCGCCGCAGCGATACCCCCAACCCCAAGGAGCTGGAGAAGTAGCTGTGAGCTAGGGAGCTAATGCGCATGAAAGGGGAGGGAAGCGCTGATATTGCGGTCGCCCAGTTGTTTAATCAAGCCGCCAAGTACTTTTCCGACTGAGAACGATGACATAAGAAACTCCTTAGTTGGTAAGGGGGGAGGATTCTAAGAGGGTGTTCTGTAAAAAAATTTTGATCGATTTT
>CAIVVG010000135.1 GCA_903909295.1 uncultured Chlamydiae bacterium | reverse complement strand
TCCTGGAGTCAGGTAGAGGTTGGCCCCTTCAACGATCGCTTTGGAGGTGGGTTTCTCTCCAATCAGATAGCTGATGTAGTTGTCGTCGTTGAGGGTGCGAGGTCTGCCGCCGCAGGGGATAAATATATCGACGACTACTTGGTGGACGTTGCTGCGGTAGAGGTGGTTCATTTCATTGCCGGAGAGCCAGTCTTGGATCAGTTTTCCGTCTTTTTTGCGCCAGCAGAGGGTTTGTGTGGCGTAGGCGCTCTCTTCCCGTTTGGTCTTCAGGTCCAACAGAAAGCCCCCTTCGGAGAGCTTTTCCGGTGGGTAATTGCGGATGGGGAGCGCTTTGTGAAAAAGCTCGGCCATTTCCTTCAAGTCCAGCCCTGCGGGGTCGAAAATCGTCCCTGAAACATCCGTCAAGGCGAGGAGTTTGGCCGTTTTGGGATAGAATTTGTAGAGGTTGAGGATTTGGTTGCCAGCGACGTCGCCGTCGGGTCCTCCGGAGATCTTGACGGTGAAGGGGGTCGTTTTGGGGTCTATCCCTAAAAAGCGGAGGGTCTCTTCCATGTAGACGTTGACGCCGTAAGAGGTGACGCCGACCTCTTTGTGGTTGATGCCGCCGCCGGGTCTGCCGGAGATGAAGGAGCGTCCTGGCTTATACCCTTGCGCCACAGCGTAATTAGAAATCCAAATGAGCATGTCGTTGAACATGTTTTCATCGGGGCCGAGATAGATGTATTCGGGCCGTTTCCAGTAATCGACGATCCCAATGGCCAAGAGAGAGCCGTCCTCTTCGCAATTGACGAGGGTCATGAGGCTTTCAATGAAACTCCTCTGAGAGGAAAAGAGATAGGCCTGTTTTTGGTCTTTGGCATAGATTTTGAGCCGCTCTTCTAACACGGCCGGGTCGATCCCTTCAGCTTCCATCTCTTCTCGGTAAATGGTCTCCTCTTTGGCAAAGACCTCAAAAGGCTCGAGCAAGATCGCCGTTTTAGAGCCTCCTTCGGGGATATCTTTGTTTTTCTTTTGCTGCGTCAAAGCGAGGTTATAGGCTTCGGAAAAAATCGTGTTTCTCTCCGTCAAAAAGGTCTCCATCCGATCGGGAATGACCGTTCGGACTCCGCCGCGCGCCAAATCTTTGAAGCGGATGTTAAAGCCGATGAAATACATCCCTCGGATAAAAAAGATCCCATAGGGCATTTCAGGGAACTTTTCTTTATCCAAGTAGTGGGGGTCTAAGCGGAAGGCAAATGCACTTTTATTGGGCTCGTAAAAGTTGGTTTTCAGAGTATGGTCGATGAAGGAGAGTGTTTGCTTAAAAATCTGTTTTCGCCTGGTGTCGTTGATCGCTTGGCCTGTATCGAGTTTGTCTACGAGTCTCAGCCACTCCTCTTTGATCTTGTCGTAGCGGCGGAGCGAGTGGTTTTTCGGATCGAATTTCGCTTGGAAGGCTTGGACGAGTTGAACGGTCAGTTCGGGGTGGCGGCAAAAGGCCTCTATCACATTGTCGTGGGAGTAGAGATTCGGATCGGTGTAGACGAGTACCTGATGGACAAAGCTCACAAAGTTGCGCACTAGGTGGGCCTCATTGCCGGTCAAAAGGCGGGGGATTGTAAACGTCGCTTCCACAGCATCGGTCACTCGGAAGTATTTGGCTAATACAAGTTCTTTAAGAAAATCGTCGATGTCAGCCTCTTCCCACGCAGCCTTTCCCTCGACGCCGTGGAGACCGAGCGAGAGAATTAAGACATCCCCGGTATAGGTAGCGACCATTTTCTGAAGGCTTAAGTGGTGGTGGTAGATGATTTTGGAGAGGCGGTAGAGGAAGCCCGCTTTAGGGACGTTTTTCCACGCCAACATCAGCTGCAACGAGGGGGCGCCTGTTTTTTTCCAGTCCTCATTTTTGCGCACAGAGTACTGACACTCATCTTGGGTTTTTGCTTGCTCGGCCAGCGCCAGAGCCAGTTGCTGCCGCTCGGGGGGCATCGCATTGAACAGACGCGCAGCCGCCCCCTTTTCTTCATGAGAGTGGATCAGAGCGATGCGCAGAGGCCCCGTCCCGCCTGGCGGAGGGGCGTTGGAGACAAAGGCCCGGTAGTAGCGGATCGCGATGTGGGTGTACTGCTTGAGTACTTTGAGGTCAGCGTCTGGACCATCGTCGCAAAGGACGATGATTTTATCGGGGAACTGGATCGCGATGAAGTGGTCTTGTAGAGGAAAGCTCAGGAGGTTGCGGGCGATGATCACCCTGGTTGCCTCATCGATCTCCTTGAAGAATTTTGGAGGCATGTGGTCGCTCAGCCAGACATACGCCTTTTCAAAACGCTCTGTTTCAGAGGCAATCGCTTTTTTCAGTGGGTCCGTACAATCCCTCAGGGTAAGTTCAGGAGTTTTTGAAATTCGGCCAAGTCAGCAGCTGAGAGCCCTGGATAGTTGCTTAAGTTGACCGATTGAGCCCACGCCTTCAGGGCGGAGAGGGAACCGTTATCCTTTTCCAGCTCGGCAATTTCGGCCAATGCAGCTGTGAAGAGGGCATTTGAGGAGCTATAACTTCCGGCAACTGGGAGTTCCTGGAGTACCGTGTTCAGCGTGGTAACCGAAATCCCGTAGCGAGACGCTACGGCAAGAGTGCCGTAAGTGGCAATCATGTTATTTAAATAGGTTTCAAATTGTCTTGCTTGCGCGGCATTCGGTGGCGCGCGCAGGCGCATCATAGTTTCGATCTCGGCGATGGCGGCTGTTTCAGCCGCCAGATAGGCTTGTATATCAGTTTGAATCTTACTAAACGACGTATCGACCGCTCCCGTGATGTTTAAAAATGTCTGAACTGCGTTCGCAGAGGCATTGTTATAAATCGGGCTGTTGCTATTGATGAAGTTTTGCGCCCAATTGGTCAGGTCGCTCAGAGGGTTATAGCTATGGAGACTTTCGAATTCGTCCTTTAGCGCATTGGCCAGGGCCAAGTCATCTCCTGTGGGGCTGGTCTGCAGCCAGGCCTGAAGACCAAAATAGGCTGTGTCCATAGGACTCATGCCGGGAGCTTGCTGCTGCTGAAGGATCTGGTAGATGGTATTTGCATCGCCTTGGAGATCGGGATGTTGCCAGTAGAAGTCGTTGTTGGGGGGTTGGAACTGATTTAGAATACTGTCTAAGCCCTTGTAACTCCCTAGTGCCTCGATCTGTTGGGAAAGGGCATACACAAAATCGTGCATAGACCCTGCAGCCGGGTTGGCTTTCAGCCAATTTTCAGCCGCAAAGTAGGCCTTGTCCGTATCGGTCACGCCCGGGACGGTTTGTTGTTGAAAAATGGCATAGACATCCGAAATATCTTGCGGCGTGAATTGGGGATGCTGCCAGTAAATATCGTTGTTCGGAGGGCCAAACTGAGCCATCAGAGTGCTCATGGGCTGATAGCTGCCTAAGCCTTCGATTTGTTGTAACAGGCCTCTCATGAATCCATAAGCGGGATCACTGCTAGGGTGCGTATTGATCCAGAATTGAGCCGCAGCATAGGCTTTGTCCATCGGAAGGTCTTCTTGGCCCGTTATTCCGTACTGGGTTTCAAAAGAAGTGACATCGGTATCGATGATGCCCGGGTATTTCCAATAGACGTCATCTTGGCCAAGGAGCGTAGTTTGGATCCAGGTTTTCCACTCTGCCAAAGAACCCCCATTACTACCCCTCCGGTCGAGCTCCGCCTTGAGGTCCAAAGCCAGCTGATAGGCGGCCGGATCGCTCTGCTTAACCTGGCCCATCCAAGTCAAAGTCATTCGGTAAACACCGTCTAAATCCGTGAATTTGGGGGGCTCTTTCTGCTGCAGGAGTGTGTAAATCTCCTCCACGTTGTCCTTTGTGAGCTGGGGCTCTTGCCAGTACATATCGTTATTGGGAGGGCTGCTATACGGGGCTAGCAAGGTGGTGGTCACGGAGGGGTAGCTGCCCGCCGCCTTGATCTGAGTGAAGAACTGCGCCACAAAGTCACGCATGGGCCCCGCAGCTGGATTGGCTGTGAGCCAAGCTTGAACAGCAAAATAGGCCTTGTCCATATCGGTTTCCTCGCCGAGGGAAAGCTTGCAGCCCGCATTCAGCGCCGTGATGTCATCTGACGAGATGCCTGGATAGAGCCAGGAGGCGTCGCATTTCACGAACATCTTTGTGACAAAATCTGTGAATGTTTGAGGTGAAGTCCCGCTATTGAGACCGTCGATGTAAGCAATTAGATCCGAACGCAATTGGGCCCCAGCGCTGGTTCCCGGCGTCCAACTGACGAGAAAGGCGTGCACCTGATCGATGTCATTATCTTTGACCGTCCCGATGCGACAAATCGAGAAGAAGTTTGACGCCTCGTCTTCCGTTAGTCCCGGATAGGTCCAGTAGATGTCATCGGTGCTGAACTTCTGAGCAATCCAATCGGACAAAGTCCCGCCTTTCATAGGCGTTTGGCTATTGCAATTGCTCGAAATCTCCATATATAACGTGGCGGCAAGCTGTTTTGCAGGATCGCTGAGATTGGGAGTCGCCAGCCAAGCGAGAACCTCTCGAAGAGCGTTGTCCATATCAGTGAACGCAGGGGGAGTTTTTGCTTGACAAATCGCATAAATATCCAGTCCATCCTGCTCAGTAAAAGTTGTATTTTGCCAGTAGATGTCGTGCGTGAGGGTAAATTGTGCAAGGAACGCCGTCGGATCTTGGAAGCTCCCCTCCGAGGTGATTTGGCTCAAGAGATTTTGGATAAACGCATAAGCAGGGTCCGTATTGGAGTGGCCTTGCAGCCAAGTTTGGGCAGCAAAATAGGCCTTATCCATAGGGGTCTCACTGACCGGATCTATTTTACAAATCGAGAAGAAATTTTGCGCATCGGTCTCTGTCAGTCCCGGATAGTTCCAGTAGATGTCATAGGTTCCGAAATTCTGAGTGAGCCAAGCGGATAAAGCCCCCCCTTTCATGGGCGTTTGGCTATTGCAATCGTGCAAGATCTCATTGTACAAATCGGTTGCGAGCTGTTGCGCCTCACCGCTCGCCTGATCCTTCCACGCAATCGCCTCTCGCAGCGCCGTGTCCATATCGGTGATTCCCGCTGGCGTCTGGTGGAAGCAAGCGTCAATCTTGGCCACATCATCCCCAGACAAAGAAGGATACTGCCAGTACAGGTCGTATTTAGAAAAAAGGGCAGCAAACTGCGCTTCAGTGCCATTGCTGCCCAATGCAGAGATCTGTGCTAAAAGAGCGTCCTTGTAGGAAGTGCCACTCAATGCTGCGTACAGCTTAGAAAAATCGGTGTCCAGCGTCGTTGCAGCAGTGGGAGTCCCTGCAAGAAAATAAAACTGCTCAATCAAAGAGGCATCAACCCCCGGATTTTGCATGTAGGCGTCCTGCACGCCGTAGGTTGTCTTTACCCAGGCCTGAAAATCGGCCAAAGTGCTGCACTTATTCAACTCGGTCACGATGCTCTGAAAGAAGGCTTTATCATCCCCCGTTGTATTGGCTACTTGCGCCTGGGCCATAGCCTTTACCCAAGTGAGCTCCATCGGAGCCCCCGACAGTGAAGCAAACTTGTAGATCTCATCGGGGTGATCGATCAGATCCCCGAAGTTGGCAAAGGGGCTCCCCCCTTCATCCGCGATCTGTGTGCAGTACTGGGCAAAAAGTGCTGGCGTAGTCGGGGGATAAAACCCCATTGTGATGGCCAATTGGAAATTGGGCGTATTAGCCACAACGGAATCTGTATTGAGCCAGGTAGCGAACTGGTCCATTAGGTCATCCATCGGAGTAAAGGTCGGAGCGGTGCTCTTTTGGGCTACTTTGTCATAGATGTAAAGCACGTCCGTCTCGGTCACTCCAAAATAGGAAGGCCCCTGAAAGAGAAGGTCGTTGTTTGAGAGCCAGCCCTGAAAATCCTTAAGGGTGCCGCCCTGACCGATGAGCGAATTGATTTCGTTCACGAGCAGCTTGCCCAATGCACGTTCGCAAGCGAGTGGAAAGTCCTGTTCTATCGTAGTAGCAGCAGCTAATGCTGCTTGTAATCCAGGATCCCCAGATTTATATGGATCAACATTACCTGGTCCGGAAACAGAACGAATATCCATATTAACTCACCTTAATACGTATAATATAACTATTATCTTTGTTTGTCAAAAAAAACTTGTAGAAATCAATTCTATTTTTTATACTCAGGCCTTTGGAGAGAAAAAACCTATGAAAGCACCCATTCTTGTAGCCTTATTACTGTCACTGAGCACTTTGCAGCTGAAAGCGGAGGAGGAAGTCGCCATTATCCTGCGCAATGAGGCGGAGTCCCATTACAACGAGTTAGAGTTCCTCAACCGGGAATTGCGAGTCTTGCAAGGGCGATTCGAGATGCTTGATTCTAAGTTAGAAGAGATGAGCGGCTCCGAGCTCCAGCAAATGAAGAGCAGTTTGGGTGCTCTACAAATTCAAATGACCACCATCCGGACGCAGATCGCGGCCATTCCGACTCAGGATGATCAGGTTGCGTTCATGAAAAAAAATAAACAGGGGGCGGCTCCCGCTTCAGCGCCTACGCCTGTCAGCGATGATGACTGCTGCGGTTCGAACTGCCGTTGTGACAAGCCGGAGCCCAAGTGCTACCTAGAAAAAGAGGCGAGCTGTACCCGTTGGGGCATCTCTTTAGGGGGCGACTGGCTCTACTGGCAAGCGAAACAGGCCGGCATGCAGTATGCGACCACCTACAAGGCACTTCCCGGCGTGATGAGCAATGCTCATACGGAAGTGCTCAACTTTGAAATGGATTCAGGGTGGAGAGTGTTTGGAAAGGTGGACATCCCCTACGATGGCTGGGATTTTTTCGTCGCCTATACTCAGATTTCTCCCTCAGCGCACAGTTCGGTCAGCGGAGTCCTCTATCCCTATTTAATGTGCCAAAACGACTCGTTTACCTCAGATACATTTGTCAATCAAGCCAAAGCGAGATGGGGGATCGAATTGAAAGCCGTCGACTTTGAGATAGGCCATGAGTTCCTCCTCTGCAAGAGCTTTATGCTCCGCCCCTTCTTTGGCGGCAAAGGGGCCTGGATCGACCAGGATGCCCACATCAACTATATCGGGACTCCTACCTCTCCCTCCAATCAGTACAATATCTCCATTGGCAGTGACTTTGGCGGCGGCGGACTCCGCATGGGATTCGACTCCGTGTGGAAGTGGGCAGCCGGCTTTAGCCTCTTTAGCGATGCGGCAGCTTCCCTCCTTTGGGGATCGTATGACCTAGATCAGACACAGGTGCTATTAGGCATCCCCGAGGTGCAGTGGAGTGACCATTTACATGGGATGGCTCCCGTCGTAGAGGCGAAGCTCGGTGTTTCTTGGGACTGGGACTCATTCTGTGGCAAGTACCACATTGGACTGGATGCCGCTTTAGAGATGCAGTACTGGTGGCAGCAAAATATCTATGAACGGTTTACGAGCGGGAATACATCGACGCCCACCGTTCTTTCTACTAAACAGGTCTATGATCTCGGCTTTGTGGGACTGACCCTCGGCGGCCGGTTCGGCTTCTAAGTGGAGTTTTTCCTCATGTCAGTGGTCTGTTTTTTCATCAGCGCTGAGAACGCAGAGAGAATAATAAAAAGGGCCTTGCCCTTTTTTTTCATAGGAGTTCAGAGGACGTGAGTCCTCGCCTCTGCCTTCTCTGCGCTGATGAAAAAACAGACCGCTCCCAGTCAAACATTCCCACGTCGCAGCAGTCTTAAGCTATTGAGCCCCACGAGCACAGTGCCCCCTTCGTGGAGGATCACGGCCAACCACAAGGGGACAAGTCCTAAAAGGGCGGGTGTTGTCGCCAGGACGATGACCGAGAGGGCCAAAGCGACGTTCTGTTTCACAATCCGAGTGGTCGCCTTTGCTTTCGTAAAAAGCCAGCTGAGTAGGTGGAGGTCGTCGTTCAGTAGCACGACGTCGGATGCATCAACAGCTGTGGCGCTCCCTATTTTCCCCATCGAAATCCCCACCGTCGCTCGAGCCAAAGCGGGGGCGTCATTGATCCCATCGCCGACCATGGCCAGCCCTAAATCAGCGAGTTTCGTCACCGCGGTTAATTTGTCTTCAGGTTTCAATGCCGCATAGATGTCTCTGATGCCAACCAGTTTTCCCACGCGCTCTGCATTGGGGAGGTGGTCGCCGGTCAAAATGAGAGGATGTAGCCCATTTTCTTGTTCCAGTCTCTGGATCAACCGAGGAACTTCTTTCCGCACGGAGTCGGTGAAGCGGAGCCGCTTCTTTTTTTCTCCGATCCATAGTTCGGCGAGGACGTGGCCGCTCTCTTCACCCTCCTCGGCTCTCTTGAGGGCGACGGGTGTTGTTCCATAAAAGCCTTCGACGCCGATACCGGCTATCGCTTGGAAGCGGGCGATTTCTGCAGGGGAAATATCCCTCTCTTGAGCGAGCTTACAGAGGGCTGTCGCAATCGGGTGGACGACTTGTCTCTCTAAACCGTAGACAATCGAGAGTTCTGGGTCTGTGAGGTCTCGATTCATACATTCGAGCTCTCCCGTCGTGAGAGTGCCTGTTTTATCAAAGGCTACTTGAGTGCAGCTCGCTAGCGCATCGAGGACTACGCCCCCTTTGAGGAGGATCCCCTTTTTAGCGCAGGAGCTGATGGAACTCAAATAAGCAGTCGGCGTGGCAATGATGAGGGCGCAGGGGGAGGCGGCGATGAGGAAGGCGAGGGCGCGGTAAATAGAGCCTTCCGTCCCAAAATAAGAGAGGGGCGAGATCCAGGGGAGACCGAGCGCAAATACAAAGGTCAAGACAATGATCCAAGTGGCGTACTTTTGGCTAAACTGGTCGAGCCATCGTTGCAGGCGGGGTTTTGCTTCTTGCGCTTCTTTGATGAGGCGGATGATGCGCGTGAGGGTGGAGTCGGCGCTGGTTTTTTCCACTTCGATGAGGAGTGCTGCCTCTAAATTGCGCGCCCCTGCTGCAACGGTATCTCCGACGGTTTTAAAGATGGGAAGACTCTCTCCGGTGAGGTGGACGAGGTTGACCGAGGAGGTCCCTTGGATCACTTTGCCATCGAGAGGGACGATCTCGCCGTTCTTGATGAGGAGGTGTTCTTTCAACTCGATTTCCCGCACCGCTTTTTCAAAGAGGGCCCCATCTTCTCCCAGAACGTGGGCAAATTTAGGGCTCAAGTGGTTGAGATTGTGCAAAGCGCTGTGGGCTTTGTTGGAAACGCTCTCCTCTAAGCCGTGGGAGAGTTCAAAAAGGACTAATAAAAGCGCCCCCTCTAAACTGCTGTCGATGGCGACGGCGACAAAGGCAGAAGTAGTCATGAGGACGTCGATATTGATCTCGAGGTTGCGCAGGTCTTCAAGGGAGGCGATGAGAGCGGGGACGCCGACGAGAAAGTAGACGAAGGCGAGGCAAAGGGAAGAGAGGGGGGCGTTGACAAAGGAGAGGGCAAAGGCGGTTGCGAGAAGACAGGCTGCGGAGGATGAGCTTTTGAGGGAGAGGTTGCGGCCCCAATTGCGCGAGCGGTGTGTGAGAAAGGGGCTGATGCTCTCTTCTTTGCCCGAGGAGAAAAACTCATCGAAGAGATAGGGCGTCGTCATAAAAGCTGCTTGAGGAAGAGGGCTGCGCCGAATGCAAGGGCAGCTACAGCGAGGTTCCAGACAATCGCGGGAAGGGGTTGATTTTTTTCGAGTTGCGCGCTCGTTCCTGCGGAGAGGGCGAGGACCAAGGCGGCGCAGGCGGCTGGGCCCCAGTTGGGCAAGAGGAAGACGCCGACAGAGAGGATGGCGGCAGCACCGACGACGCCGATGAGGGCGCCAGTTGCTTGCTTGAGGGGGTGCTCAAACGATTCGAGGGAGAGGCCGAGCTCTTCTGTGAGCATGACCTGCAGGAGGCGGTTGTCATCGGCCATGAGAACAGAGACTGCTTCATCGAGCAGCTTTCCTGTAAATCCTTTCGCGGCGTAGAGGGCGCGGAGTTCCTCTTTTTCTTGGGGGCGGTGGTGCTCGATCTCCCACCGTTCTTCTTCGATCACGCGGTGGAGCCGCTCGAGTCTCGACCAGCCCAAAATCGCACTGCGGCCGACTTTCCAGATGAGCCAAGCGGCAGCAAAGCAACCGAGGACATAGGGTTCTTGAAATAGGGTCCATAAGACGAGGAGAACCAGAGCGGTGTCTTTGGCTGCATCGGCAGCGGCGCTGTAGTGGCCAGGCAGCTCGGTGCCGTGGGTCTCTTGGGAGGCCTCTTTCCCTTTTAAGCGCGCTTCAATTACATGGTCGAGCGCGTGCTTGCCCTTAAAATGGTTCATAGACTTGCCTCCAATAGGGCCGTGAGCGCCTCCATGTCTTTGAGGGCAACGGTCTCCCGAATGGAGTGCATCGCCCAGCAGGGGATCCCAATATCCAGGGTGGGGATGCCCACATTGGCTGCCATGATGGAACCGACTGTGCTGCCGGTTGGAATATCGGAGCGGTTGGCTTGCTTTTGGATCGGGATTTTTTTAGCCTCAGCGAGCTGGATGAGGTGCGCTGCGTGGAGGCTGTCGGTGGCGTATTTCTGGTTAGCGTTGAATTTGACCATGACGCCCTTGCCCATTTCGGGGCTATTTGCAGGGTCGTATTTGTCAGAGAAGTTGGGATGAAACCCATGCCCTACGTCGACAGAAAGGCAGAGCGATTGGCTTTTCAGGCGGAAGAGATCTTCCCGATTGCCGATGATCCGTTCCAAGAGCTGATCGATGAAGAGGGAGCCCGCTCCCACATAGCTGGTAGAGCCGATCTCTTCATGGTCCCAGAAAATTGCCATTTGGAGGGTGTGCTCTGAAACTTTGCTATTCTTCATCGCCTCCAAGCACGCATAGGCAGAGGAGAGGTTATCGAGGCGGTAGGCGGCGAGTAAATCTTGCTCAAAGCCCAAAAGAGCGGGCTCCTCTGCAGAAACTAAGAAGAGATCTGTCCCCAAGAGGGGTCCCAAGCCGATCTGTTTTTCTAAAGCGTGTTCATGAAATTTGAGCGTAAAGGGGATCTTGAGGTGATCTTGCTTATGGACGATGAGCCCTTTTTCTGTCACATCGCGGTTGAGGTGGATGGCCAGATTGGGGATAGAGATAGGGAACTTGTCCAAACAGACGAGTTGGGTGGTGCCGTTTTTCAGTGTCACTCTGCCGGCAATTTTTAAATCCCGGTCGAGCCAGGTGTGCAAGAGGGGAGCGCCGTAATTTTCTGTGCTCAAGAGGCCAATGTCATGAGAGGAGCTCTCCGGATGGGGTTTGAGTTTGAGAGCGGGGCTGTCGAGGTGGCTGGCTAGGAGGGTGCTTTTTTCGGGAGTTTTTTTGGGAAGTCGGAAGGCGACGACGAGGGAATCTCCCCTAGTCACACAGTAACTTTTTCCCGGTTCTAGCTTCCAGCGATCTTTTTCATGAAGATCGGCAAAGGAGAGCCGCTCTCGGATCTCTCGAGCGGCGTGATAGGCAGTTGGTGAACTTTTTAGGAAACGGACGAAATCACTTTCGGGCATAGGTACTCCACTTCCTCTACTAAATACTTGTGCAGTACTTTTGGCACAAGCACGGAGCCATCTTTTTGTTGATTATTTTCTAAGAGAGCCACCATGAGCCTGGAAGTAGCGAGCCCGGAGCCGTTGAGCGTGTGGACAAACTGCGGTTTTTCATTCTTTTCTCGGTAGCGAGTCTGCGATCTGCGCGCTTGGAAATCGGTGCAGTTGGAGACGGAAGAGACTTCGTAGTACCGGTTTTGTCCGGGGAGCCACACCTCGATATCGACCGTTTTTCCCGCAGCAAACGACATGTCTCCCGTCGTGAGCAACATATTGCGGTAGTGGAGGCCGAGCCCTTCGAGAATCTCTTCGGCGCTCTGCATCATCTCTTCAAAAACTTGGCCGCTCTCTTCGGGGCGGGTCAAACAGAACATCTCCACCTTGTTGAACTGGTGGGTGCGGATGAGCCCTCGCTCTTGCGAGCCCGCTGCCCCCGCTTCTCTGCGGAAGCAGGGGCTGTAGGCGGTGTATTTGAGGGGGAGTTCTTCGGCAGGGAGGATTTCATCGAGGTGGAGGCCATTGATCGCCACTTCCGCAGTGGGAATCAGGAAGAGGTGATGGTCTTCATCGCGGATCTGGAAGAGCTGTTTTTCAAACTTGGGCAGTTGACCTGAGCCATACATCGTCTCGGGGCGCACCAAGAGAGGGGGGATGATCTGGGTAAAGCCGTTCTTGCGATGGATGTCGAGCATGTAGTTGATCAGGGCCCACTCGAGCCTTGCCCCCATGCCCTTATAGACAGGCCAGCCTGAGCCGGAGATTTTTGCTCCGCGGACAAAGTCGAAGAGGTGGAGCTTTTCATTGAGCTCGACGTGGTTTTTAAAGGGGAAGTCAAAGTGGGGTTTGGATCCAACTTCCTTGATGCAGACGTTGTCTTTGGGGCTCGGAGATACGGGGATATCGTCCATGGGGAGGTTGGGGAGCGAGGAGAGCTTTTCTAGGAGCTCTTTTTCAAGGGCGGCTCTTTCCCGATCGCGTAGAGCGATGGTCTCGGCGAGGGCGGCCATCTCGGCCATGACGGGGGAGATATCGAGCCCTTTTTGTTTCTGGAGGCCAATTTCCTTGGAGGTGGAGTTCCTCTTGGACTTGAGCTCTTCTGTCTCAGTCTTGAGAGCGCGGACCCGCTCGTCGAGAGCGAGGAGGGGGGTGAGGGAGATCTCGGGATCTTTCGTTCGGAGTTTTTTTTCGCAAAGAGCCGTCTCTTCACGCAGTTGTTTCATGTCCAGCATAGGCACCTCTGTGAAGTATGGGAGTATACCTGTGGGTTGGGTAAAAATAAAGAAAATTCAACGAGAGAGGTAGGGCTCCGCCCTACAACCCGGCAAAGGGC
>CAIVVG010000134.1 GCA_903909295.1 uncultured Chlamydiae bacterium | reverse complement strand
GACTATGGATGCTCTGTTTCTAAGGTGACAGGCTCCACCGGATTGAGTATTCCACACTGCAAGGGAGTAAATGCTCCCTGTTCTCAACATGGGGGGCTTTTCCAAATTTTAGTAGTTATCTAATACTCATTTCTGCTAAAACATACGGTCACTCAAACCAGGAGCTCCCTTATGGCA
Organism: uncultured Chlamydiae bacterium; assembly: GCA_903909295.1. Classification (GTDB taxonomy): domain Bacteria; phylum Chlamydiota; class Chlamydiia; order Chlamydiales; family SM23-39; genus CAIVVG01. The sequence continues at coordinate 7,090 of CAIVVG010000134.1, read as the reverse complement.
TGCGTATCAAAAAGCACACTGCAGCGACCAGCAGCTGTTAGATCCTCATCACCCGCACCCGCTGAAGAAGCGAGTGCTAGCATTGAACAATTGGCGCCAGACGCTTTGCAACGGACACCCAGTCCCAAACCGCTTGCGGAAAGAAGGGCCGTCTCATTAGGCCACTTATCTACGAGCGGAATACGAAGGGTAGGAGAGACTGAAGAAGAGGAGGGGGTTCGTGTGTCATTGCCGTCCTCTGCTTGCCCTCCAGACACCCCCGAATGGCCCCTTTCCGCAGGCCACTTACCTAAGGGCGGAATACACGCAGCAGGAGAGGAAGGGAGCCTTGTGTCATTGCCGTCTTCTGCTTGCCCTCCAGACACCCCCGAATTCCTCCGCTCCGTTCGTCTTCCAGATAGCACCGAAGGGCCTGCTTTAGGGGCTCCAGCTTCTCGTCTATTGCCACTTTAGCTCCAGCAGCATCCGCGCCACCTCTTGTTGCTCTGAAAGAGGAGCGTAAAGATCCCTCGCGCGTCTTGTCTGAGTCTGTTCAATGTGTACGGCAACTCAATAAACAGTTGGCGATGTTCTACAACAGCGCCGAGCCAGAAAATTCTGCACTTTGGAAGAAACAGACTTCCTTATTTTTACAAGATCTGGGACGGGTAGTGGATACTCTGACACTGGCTCTTAAGACAAATCCGGGAGAAGCGCTCCGTTTGTCAGAGGATGAAGAATTTCTCAAGTTTTTGCAATTGGCTCCATCGATCGAACGGAGTTATGTTCTATGCCATAGCTGGAAAGGGTTTTTTATCTCAAATGAAATAAGGTCGATATTTGATAAACTAAGAGAGATGGGCTCGATCACTTGCCTTGTAAGACATTCCATGATTGAGTACTATTCGGAGCAAATTGGTCATGCATTATTCGTCATGTATGATGAACGATACTGGGAGGATGGGAGGACTTCTTTTTCGTGGATGGACGTCCTTCGGGTTTCCCTTCAAGAGAAGATCCAAAGAACTCCCGCTTTAGTGACGACTTTAACTAACTTCGCCAAAGAGAATTTCAGCGAACGGGATGTATCCATTATCATAAAAAATCTGATCTCCAAGAGCGACGGTTTTTTGCGATATAATGAGAGTCTTCGCCGAGAGTTTGAGGCAGTACAGGGTCAAGTGATCCGAGGGCAATCTGGAGCCCCTGTGTATATGCTTGAACAAGAACTAACAAGGCATTCATTGGTGATAGAAGCTTATAAGCCACTCTACGAAAAGATCCTTCGGATAAGGGATTTAAGGTATTCTAGATATCTACGCGATGAAGAACAGTGGCATGAGAAGAACAGACACCTATCCTAATACAAATGACAGGCGACTTGTCTGCCGTCTACGATTTTGAGGGCGGGAGGGGTTGTGTGGCAATGGGCCATGGCCTTGGGGCAGCGGGTGGAGAAGGGGCAGCCTTTGGGAGGGTCGAGGGGAGAGGGGGGCTCGCCGGGAAGGGCGACGTTGGTGCGCTGCTTTTCTGCGATGGGGTCAATCAAAGGCGCGGAAGCCAGGAGGTTTTGGGTGTAGGGGTGGAGGGGGGTGTTGAAGAGGAGCTCTGTGGGGCCGGCTTCGACAAAGTGGCCCAAATACATGACGGCGACTTGGGAGGAGATGTGTCTGACCATTTCTAAATCGTGGGAGATGAAGAGGTAGGTGAGGCCGAGTTCTTTTTGGAGGCGGATGAGGAGGGCGGCGATCTGGGCTTGGATGGAGGCGTCGAGGGCGGAAAGGGACTCGTCGCAGATGAGGAGGTCGGGTTGTAGGCTGAGGGCGCGGGCAATGGCGATGCGCTGTCTTTGTCCGCCGCTAAATTGGTGGGGGTACCGCTCTTGGATGGTGGTGGGGAGGTTCACTTGCTGGAGCAATTGGTTGATATCGATAGTTCGTCTGTGGATGAGAGCCGGTTCTTGGATGATTTCTCGGATCGACATGCGGGGGTTGAGGGAGCCGTAGGGGTCTTGGAAGACCATTTGCATTTTGCGGATCATGCTTAAATCTCTTCGCTTGGGGAGGAGGGTTCCGTCTAAGAGGAGCTCTCCTTGTGTAGGAGGGGTCAGCCCGATGAGGATGCGCGCGAGGGTCGATTTTCCGCAGCCCGATTCTCCTACGAGGCCCCAGGTTTCCCCTCGCACAATGGAGAAGTTGATATCGCAGAGGGCTGTGAGAGAGCGCCTTTGGACCCAGTAGGTTTTGGAGAGGTTTTTGACCTGAAGAAGGGGACTCATATGGCCTTTGCCTCCAGCGAAGAATGGACGGTACTCAGTGTGTGACAGGAAAAACGATATAACGATATAACGATAAAAATAATCCATCGCCGCAAAGCGGCGATCCTGATATCGTTATATCGTTGATTCTTGCTTAAATCTCTCATACCAATGCTCCACGGAATTGTTTGCGGGCGGAGAGGAGCATTTGGGTGTAGGGGTGGCGGGGGGAGGTGAGCACTTCGCTGACAAGTCCTTGTTCGACGATTCTTCCGGCGTGCATCACGATGACTCGGTCGCAGAGGTGGGAGACGACGCTGATATCGTGGGTAATGATGAGGAGGCTCATCATGAGGCGCTCTTGCATTTGTTTGAGGAGGTCGAGGATTTGCGCTTGGACGGTCACGTCGAGCGCGGTCGTCGGTTCATCGGCGATGAGAAGGGAGGGGTGGCAGGCGGCGGCAATCGCGAGGGTGACTCTTTGGCGGGTCCCTCCGCTCAGTTGGATCGGATATTGATCGATTCTCATGGCGGCATCGGGGACGCCGACGAGGCGGAGCCATTGGATCGCTTCTGCCCTAGCTTCCTTTTTAGAGATCAAGCTATGGTACAAAGGCCCTTCTGCAATTTGATCGCCGATCTTCATGGTGGGATTGAGCGAGGTCATCGGGTCTTGGAACATCAGGCCAATTTTCTTGCCTCGGATCTTTTGGAGCTCTTTTTCCGTTTTACTCAACAGATCTTCTCCTTCAAAAAGGGCTCTGCCAGAAATCGCGGTAGATTCACTCAAACCTGTGAGAGCGTGGATGGTCGCTGTTTTGCCCGATCCCGATTCGCCGACGATGCCGACGCTCTCTCCCGCTTCGATGTGAAAGCGAATGCTCTGGACTGCTTTGACTTTGCCGAATGCGATAGATAAGTCTTCCACTTTTAAGAGGGTCATGTCTCCTCCCTTCGGGGGTCGAGGACACTTTGGAGAGCGCTGCCGAGCAGGTTGAATGAAAACATGGTCCAAGTGATCAGACTCGCTGGAAAAAGGAGTCTCCACGGATAGTAGCGCATGGCGCTGACGCCGTCGCTGACCATCACGCCCCAGCTCGCTGTGGGGGCCTGAACTCCGAGGCCTAGAAAACTCAAGAAAGCCTCTGTAAAAATCGCGGTGGGAACAGTCAAGGTCATGGTCGCAATAATAGGACCCATTGCATTGGGGATGAGATGTCGAAACAAAATGCGGAAGGGGGAGGCTCCCATCGTCTTGGCTGCCGCGACGAACTCGGCTTGTTGGATCTGGAGGATTTGTCCGCGGACAATGCGGGCCATATTGATCCAGCCGGTGAGGGTCATCGCAATCAGAATAGTAAAAATCCCAGTGCCGCGGATGACTGTGAGCAAAATCACGACGAGCAGATAGGGGATTGCGTGGAGCACATCGCAAAAACGCATCATCAATTCTTCCGTCTTCCCGCCAAAATAGGCCGCTGTGGCGCCATAAATCACGCCGATGCCTCCATCGATCAGCGCCGCGGTGATCCCGATAAAGAGGGAAATCCTCGCTCCCCACCAGACGCGGCTAAAGAGGTCTCGCCCCAATTCATCCGTCCCAAACCAAAATTGAGAACAAGGAGGGTGGTTTTTGAGCTCCAGGTGAATATCGGAATAGGAATAAGGGGAGCAGTGGGGTCCGATGAGGGCTAAAAAGAGGAGGAACCCCAGCATGCTGAGGGCGATCAGCCCCTTCGGGTTTTGGATGATGCGGGTCCAGGCGTTATCCATGAGAGGCTCTCCTTTCGGGGGAGAAAATTAACCACAGAGACACAGAGGAAGAGGAGGTAGCACAGAGATGGGGACTCTGTAAGGGTTTGCAAAGGGCATAAGCCCTTTGCCGGGTCGTAGGTCTGTGCCTCTGTGGTTCGTTTCTCCGCCTATCCATGCACAGCGCTCCTCCCCGCCAGTCGGATCCTCGGATCTAACAGAGCATAGAGCAAATCGACCGCAAATGTGCTCAAAATAAGGAGCGTGCTAAAAAAAACGGTGAGCCCCAAAATCATCGGGTAATCCCTCCCATTGATACTGTGGATCATCCACTGGCCGAGGCCGGGGATCGCAAAGATTTTTTCCACCATGAAACTGCCGGTCAGGATGTGGCTGACTAGGGGGCCAAGGTAACCGATGACGGGGAGGAGGGCATTTCTGAGCCCGTGTCGAATGGCAATGCGGAAGAGGGGGAGTCCCTTAGCTCGGACGCTCCGAATATAGTCTTGCTGCATCACCCCGATCATGTTGGAGCGGGTCAGGCGAGCGATGAAAGCGGTGGGGAGGGCGGCCAGGGCGATCATCGGCAAAATCATATGTTCTACCGACCCCCAGCGAGCGACCGGGAGAATGTGGAGCTTGACCGAAAAAACAAACTGGAGAAAGCATGACAGAACAAAATTGGGGACCGAGATCCCAATGGTGGAAACAACCATACAAAAAGTATCCTGCCATAGATTTTTTTTCAGGGCGGCCCAAGTGCCGAGAAAAATCCCGGTGGGAATCGCAATGCAAAGGGCTTGAAACCCGAGGAGCAAGGAGACGGGGAACCCCTCTGTGATGAACTGGTTGACAGAGCGCCCTTGATAGACGATCGAGGGGCCTAAATTGCCTGAACAGAGTCCTTTCAAATAATTTATATACTGAATCCAGAGGGGTTGATCGAGGCCGTAATAGGCGTGAAGGGCGCGGAGAGCCTCTTCTGGGATGACCCGATCCCCAATGAAGGGGTCGCCGGGGATGGCATGCATGAGAAAAAAGGTCCCAGTAATAATGCACCAGAGCGATATGAGGAGGATCCCCCCTTTTCTCAAAAGATAAGCGGCCATTTCTTTTCCTTTGCCTTGTATGATAGCACAAAGTATAATTCTTCTCGCATGATAAGCCCTATCCCAGACTCCAAGAACTCGTTCCACTTCACCAGCCTCGGCTGTGCGCGTAACCTCGTCGACAGCGAGGTCATGATCGGTATTTTGCTCCGCGCGGGCTACCAGATCACTTCTCAACCTGAAGAAGCCGACTTCCTCGTCGTCAATACCTGCGGCTTTCTCGAGGCATCCCGCCAAGAGGGGTTAGCTACCATCGGCGAGCTTTTTGCGGTTAAGAAACAAGACGCCAAGGTGATCGTCGCCGGCTGCATGGTGCAAAAACACAGCGACCTCCTCAAAGAGCACTACCCCCAGATTCACTACTTGCTCGGATCGGGCGATGTGGAAAAAGTCTTGGACGCCGTTCGATCCGGAGCGCAAGGAGAAGCCGTTACCTCCGCCCGCAGCTATTTAGAATGGGGCGAAGTACCGCGAACCCTCTCGACACCGAAACACTACGCCTATTTAAAAATCGCAGAAGGATGCAAAAAGCGTTGCGCCTTCTGCATTATCCCGAACATCAAAGGGCCTCTCAAGAGCAAAACACAAGAGCGGGTTTTGAAAGAGTTCAACGCCCTCTTGTCGCAAGGCGTCTTCGAGGTGATCTTGATCGCGCAGGACCTCGGCGACTTTGGCAAGGACCGAAAAGAGAAAGGGGCCTTAGCCGCCTTGATCCGGGAAATGCTCCAAGTAAAACAGAACTTTTGGCTCCGCCTCCTCTACCTCTATCCCGACGAGATCGACGAAGAGCTGATTGCCCTCATGAAGAGCGATCCACGCATTTGCCCCTACCTCGACATGCCGATCCAGCACATCCACAACGACATGCTCAAGGCGATGCACCGGACGACTTCCAGAGAGCAGATTTTAGACATCTTGACTCGTCTTCGAGCAGAGGTGCCCAATGTCGTCATTCGCACCAGTTTGATGGTTGGATTTCCCGGAGAGACGGAAGAGCATTTTCAAGCGCTCCTCGACTTCGTTCGAGACGTGCCTCTCGACAACGTTGGCATTTTCCAGTTCTCGCTCGAAAAAGAGGCCTATGCGGCAAGACTGCCCAACCAGATTTCCGCTGAAGTGAAGCAGAAGCGATTTGAGCTCCTCGCTCAAACACAAGCGGAGCTCACAGCCCAAAGAAATCAAAAATACATCGGCCGCAAAATGCAGGCCATCGTAGAAGGGTACCACCCCGACTCTGAGTTGCTCCTGCGCGCCAGAAGCCAAGGACAGTGCCCAGAGATCGATGGACAGATCATCATCAATGACGGGCGCAAAGTGACCGCATTTGGCAAACTCTATGAAGTGGAAATCACCGATATCGCAGGCTATGACCTCATTGGCCGCGTTGTCTCACAAGGAAAATCGTCATCGAAACTCAAATTAGCATTTGCTTAAAGCCGGGGAAAGAAAAACCCCTCCTCCAAAAGCACCATTGGATCTACTCCGGCGCTGTCGCCTCTACTCCCTCTTTTACCGATGGCGATTTAGGGACAGTTCTTAGCTCCTCGAAGAAAAAAATCGGCCTCGCTCTTTTGAACAGTAAGGGAAGGTCGATCCTCGGCCACATGATCGCCTACGGAGAAGAGACTCTGGAAGAGGCCCTCACTTCGCGGATTGCTGCCGCAGCCTCTTTACGCCGCCGCTGGTTCGACCCCCTCCAAACCAATGCCATCCGCTGGATCAATGCGGAAGGGGACGGGCTCCCCGGACTCATCGTCGACGGATACGGAGAGGTGCTCGTCGTACAAATCGCCCACCCCGGAATGGAACGAATAAAGCCACTGATTGTGGAGCGACTCGTCCAAGAACTTCGCCCCAAAACCATTTTAGAAAAATCGACCTCCTTCCTCCGTAAAAAAGAGGGGCTCCAGGAAGTGCGCGCTGTACTTTATGGAGAGGCTGTAGAAGAAGTAGAAGTCATTGAAAATGGCCTTCGCTACTCCGTCGACCTGGT
>CAIVVG010000133.1 GCA_903909295.1 uncultured Chlamydiae bacterium | reverse complement strand
GTCAGGCATGTGGCGCGACCTCTGGCTTCAGACATCCGCACTCCTGAGCCACCCGGATCCGTTATTTATGGATGCCAGTATCATCAAATCGCCGCTCGGCGGCGACTTGACCGGTCCAAGTCCTGTGCATCGAGGTCGGCTAGGCTGTAAACGCAGCTTGTTGACCGACGCTACAGGTATTCCCCTGGCCATTGATCTTGCAGGAGCTAATCGTCATGACTCCAAACTTGTCGAAGCAACGCTTGCCGCTAGCATCTTGCCTCTCAAGCAACACTTGATCGTCTGCGACAAAGGTTACCGCGGCGGTGGTGTCGCTAGAGCCGTCGGAAATAATGGCGCAACCATCAACCTGCCAGACCCCGTCCCCGGTGAGTCGGGACTCTGTGAGTCACAAGGTCAAAAGCTTCGCTGGAGAATTGAAAGAACGTTCGCTTGGATTAACAACTGGAGAGCACTGGCCACTCGTTATGAGCGCCGCTCCGATAACTACCTAGGCATGCTGCACCTGTGGGCATTCCTGCTGACGCAAGGCCGAGTCGAATAGGTCCGAAAAATGTTGCTGCCTGCAGGGTGCGCATTGTTAGGCTCGTAGCATCAATGTCGTCAGACTTATACGTTTCTGTTTAGTTAACCATTACCAATTCAGCTTCTATCTCTACGACAAATAAAAGGGTCAGGAACATAACGCTGAGAGGCTATTTTATAACTCAGGAGCTGAGGTATATTGAAGGTGTTTCCGTACAGGTTGTTAGTCAGGGAAGATAAATCCTCTGTAGAATGATAATTTTAATTATACAGAGGCTTTTAACTCTGGTATATTTTCCTCTGTACTTTTGGTTTTTTGATTTTGCAGAGGATTTTTTAATTATGAATAATTTTGTTGGACGAACGCAGGAGTTGTCTCAACTTCATGATTTAATGATGAAAAAAACATCATCATTGATCACCATCCAAGGGAGACGCCGTATAGGTAAGAGCACTCTAGTGCGTCATTTTAGCGTCAAATCGAACATCCCCTGTTTTGAGTTTCAGGGCCTTCCTCCTCGTCCTGGGCAATCCAATGGCGATCAACTCAATGAGTTTGCGGGAAGATTAGCCAAATATCTCGGCACTCCAAACATCAAGTTTACAGAATGGATGGAAGCCTTCGAATACCTAAACTTGCTCTGTCTCAAAAACGCGGAGTTAAAGACCAAATTTGTGATCTTACTTGATGAAATTTCCTGGATGGGGGCTCGTGACTCTGACTTTGCTGGTCATATCAAAGATGCGTGGGATAGGCTTTTCAGTCAGCATTCAAATCTCATCTTGGTCATATGCGGTTCGGTTTCAAGTTGGATTCAAAAAAACATTCTACAAAACACAGCCTTTGTCGGTCGTGTCACCAGAGAATTTCTTCTTAAAGAACTTTCAATTGCCGAATCATATGAACTACTAAGGATTTCGCTAAAAAAAATGACCTCTCGCGAGGCGGCACAAATCCTTTCTATTACGGGTGGGGTGCCCAAATATCTGGAAGAATTTTCACCTTATAAAATCGTCGATGTTGCTGTTCGAGAACTCTGTTTTAGTTCTAGCGGATTTCTTTTTCGGGAGTTTGAGGCAATATTTGCCGATCTTTTTGGCAAAAGAAATCAAATGTACAAAAAGGTGCTTAAAGAACTCATCAAAAAACCTCTAAGCTCACAGGAACTAGCTACTAAAGTTGGGCATCCTCTGAATGGTGATTGGAGTGATCTAGTCTATGATTTGGAGCTAGCCGGATTTATCAGAAGAGATTTTACCTGGAATTTTAAAGGCGAGGCATCTCGCTTGAGCCAGTTGAGAGTGAGTGACAATTACGCCAAATTTTATTTGAAGTATATCGAACCTCAAAAACAGAAAATTATTAAGCTCCCCCCTTCGCCGGAAAGTGGAATAACACAAATCAACTGGCCCACTGCTTTAGGTCTTCAATTCGAAAACCTCATTCTCGCCAACCTTGCGACGTTGATTGCTGTTGCGCGAATTCCTCTGCAGGATATCGTGCAGGTTGGTCCTTATTTCCAAACCTCTACCAAGCATAAAGAAGGGGTTCAAATTGATTGTCTGATTCAATGCAAAAAAGGGCATCTTCATATTTTTGAAGTTAAATCCGGGTCCATAATCGGTGTTGAGATAGAAAAAGAGCTCGCTCGTAAAAGCGCGCTCCTCAAAATACCACGCGGCTTTTCCATGCGTCACTATCTAGTCTATTCTGGTGAGCTCTCTGATGCTTTGCAGGAGTCAGACTTTTTTGATAGAAAGATCTCCTTTGAGGAATTTTTTTCTGTTTAGAAACCTTTTCTAGGGCAATTGTAAAATCTGTTCTAATGCAAAAAAAAAGCCACATGAACATGAATTTTATCGCAAATCATCTTAGCTGCGCATGAAGTGTTCGCCGGCTTCTCATCCAGCTTGCCGGAAGTCACTTTAAGCGTACACTGGCCCGGCTCTCCACCTGACGAGTATGAGGCGCCATTATCCTGGCTATAACCAATTCTCTGCTGTTCAAAAGTTGCTGTTGAAAAATCAAAGCTCGATCCGGCGGCGGGAAGATCGCCCGTATCAATGTTCACCTGCAAATCGCTATATGTTTTATCATAACTGGAAGTTACCGCAATGCGGATCCTCCAAGCCTTCTCGCTGCTCAAGGTAAATCTGGAATCTTGCAGACTCGATATCAAGGCCGGTAAACGTTGTCCTCTTCGCCCGGACGGGACAGTCCGGCGCCGGGCAGAGACTAGAGTCCCCGTCGGTCGCTTTCGACCGTGGCTCGTCACGCCGCTCGTGTTCGAAGAGTTCCTGTCTGCATCGCAGCATACGCATCTCAAAGAGATTTACGACGCATTCTGCCAGCACCCAAAACCGTGAGCTGACGGCATTGCTCAAGCAACTGGTCACCGACGGACCGACTGAAGACGAGCTAAATCGCACGATCGTCCGCAGCGTCGTGGATCTTGAGCTCCTGCCGACTGTGCCGGAAGCTATTAGCCACCGCCTTGCTTGGGCACACCTGTGCGACAAACCTCTGTCGCTGACCAAGGAGCGTGAAACCCTCGAAGGTGTGACCGTCACCCAGGTCGGGGACCTTTGTAAGCGCGTGATTCGCTCCAGCAACGCAGCCCTGGCAGTCCTCGGCCCCGCCGCCAAAGACTTGGAAAAGCGCCTGCGGAAGGCGATACAGCAAGGCCTGCTGTGCTTTGGCACGCTATTTTATCCTGAAAAAG